>JBDTIR010000340.1:0-3419 GCA_039936275.1 Isosphaeraceae bacterium
CGCAACAGGTCTTCCAAGGACGCATGCAGAAGCAAAACGGCGGCGCGAAGCAGATCGGCTTCCTGAACGCTCGATCGTCCAGGAGCTTGACCCGCCACGCTCACATACATCTTAACAATATTCCTCACGCGATCCAGGTTACTGCGAAAACGTGATTCGATTGATAAGGCCATGACGTTCCCTGGCAGGCAACTCCGTTCGATCAAGCTTCCAAGAAGGATGCTGCCGTGATGGCGTTCAATACTTCCGGATTTCGAGCGGATACTTCGGGACTGCTTGGCCGTCTTTCTCGATGGTGATGACGTCAACGTCTTTGTAGTCTAGCCCGGGTTCTCCTTCGCCATGGGAGTAGACGAGGCTGTGCTTGAAGAAGTCTTGATCGTTGCGGTCCGGGAAGTCTTCGCGGGAGTGGGCTCCTCGGCTCTCGGTGCGGGCCAGAGCGCTAACGACGGTGGCCTGGGCCAGGTCGAGCAGGTTGCCGAGTTCAAGCACTTCGAGCAGGCCGGTGTTAAAGACGGAACCTTTGTCCTGAACGCCGAGCGAGCGATACTGTTCCCTGAGAAAGTCGATGTCGGTCTTCGCTTGCGTCAAGGTTTCGGCGGTGCGGTAGACGCCGCAGTTGGCCATCATGGTCCGCTGCATCTCGTCGCGGAGCTTGACCCAGGGATACGTTCTGGGGCGACTGAGCAGGGCGTCGATGATGCTTTTGGCGGCGGTTTCCGGGTGAGCGGGGATCGGTTGGAACTCATGTTCCAGGGCGTGCTCGGCCATGGCTCGCCCAGAGCGCCGGCCGTAGACGACCAGATCGACGAGGCTGTTGGTGCCCAGGCGATTGCCGCCGTGGACGCTCACGCAGGCGGTTTCGCCCGCGGCGTAAAGGCCGGGGACGGGCGTCCCCTGAGCGTCGCGAAGCACTCGGCCGTGGACGTCGGTCGGCACGCCGCCCATGGCGTAGTGCGCCGTGGGTTGGACCGGCATCGGCTCGTGGATCGGATCGACGCCAAGGTAGGTGCGCGCGAAGTCGATGATGTCGGGCAAGCGGTGCTCGACCCAGGCGCTATCGACCTTCTGGCCGGTGGGACTGGTGCCGTACTTGTTGATCGTGTCGGCGCGGATATCGAGATAAACGAAGTCTTTGCCGCCGATGCCGCGACCGGCGCGGACTTCCTGGTAGATCGATCGGGAGCAGACGTCTCGGCTGGCGAGATCCTTGAGGTTGGGGGCGTACTTCACCATGAAGCGCTCGCCTTCGCCATTAAGCATAATCCCGCCGTCGCCCCGGCAGGCTTCGCTCAGGAGGATGCCCAGGCGATAGATCCCGGTCGGGTGGAACTGGAAGAATTCCATGTCCTGGAGCGGCAGGCCGTGGCGGTAAGCGATCGCGGGGCCGTCGCCGGTCAGGGCGAACGCGTTGGACGAGACCTGGAACATCCGGCCGAACCCGCCGGTGGCCAGCAGCACCGACTTGGCGTGATAGGTGTGCAACTCTCCGGTGGCGATTTCGATCGCGACGACTCCGCGGCACTCCCCATCTTCCATGATGAGGTCGAGCATGTGGAATTCGTCGAAGAAGGTCACCCCTTGCTTGATGCACTGTTGATACAAGGTCTGCAAGATCATGTGGCCGGTGCGGTCGGCCGAGTGGCAGGCCCGCATGACCGGAATGCGCGGGCGAGCGTTCGGCGTGCCAGGCGGGGCCGAGGGGTCGTGATCGGGATTGGGCCTGGTGTGGCCGCCGAAGCGGCGCTGAGAGATCCGGCCGTCAGCAGTGCGGTCGAACGGCAGGCCCATGTGTTCAAGATCGTAAATACATTCGACCGCTTCTTTGCAGAGGATCTCGGCGGCGGTCTGATCGACCAGGAAGTCCCCCCCCTTGATCGTGTCGTAGGCGTGATTTTCCCACGAGTCGTTTTCCAGGTTCGACAAGGCGGCGGCAATGCCTCCTTGCGCGGCACCGGTGTGGGAACGGGTGGGGTAGAGCTTGCTGACGACGGCGGTGCCGGCCCGCTTGCTCGCCTCCAGAGCGGCCATCAAGCCGGCGCCGCCGGCGCCAACGATGATGCAGTCAAACTTGTGGTAATTCATGGGATCTGGTACGGACGTGCCGCCCCCATATGGTGGTCGAGCGTCAAGCTCGCCGTGGCGGGTGCGCTCGGCTCGACGATCCGGGGGTGCGACTCAATGTATTGGTGATCTTTCTCGAACATCAGGATGGCGTAGCTGCCTACGGCGATCATGACCGTCACGGCAGTCCAGATCAAGGTATGAGCGACAACCCGGCGCGCCGGGCGGACAATATATTCGTCGAGTACCTGGCGGAGACCGTTGAAGCCATGGAAGACGGCCAGGACGACCATGGCCAGGTCCCAGAGCCTCCAGATAAAGCCGGTGTGTGGATCGGTCCAGCGGTCGGCGACGAAGGCATAATTAATCGTCTCGACGTTGAACAACAGATGCACGATGACCAGATGGCCGAGCGCCAGGAAGACCAGGGCCAGGCCTGAGATCCGCATGAAGTACCAGGCCCAGAGCTCAAAGCCGCCGGCCGGCTTGATCCGGCGCCCCGCGTCGTTACGCGCCACGTCGCTCCCTTTCGTTGAGTGATCTCACAAAGACCGAATGTATCTCGGATTACGTTCACGTCATCGCGCAGGAGCGGCTGCGGCCACGTCCGCGGGATTGGCGTGCTCGGGCCGAGTTGGAGGGGCCTGGCCCAAGGGCAAGACGATCCAGATGCCAGCCGGAATCATGACCGCCAGAAAGACGATCACGACCAATCGGAACAGTTGTTTCTGATATTGACACGCCCAAGGACAGAAGTCAAACGCGATTACTCGCAAGCCGTTCAAGGCATGAAACAGCACGCTGGCGAACAAACCCAGCTCACCGAAGCGAAAAGCCCAGCGGAGCGGCCAGTAATAACCGCCACCGGTCCAGCCGCCGTAGAGCGACAGGGCGTGATCATACATCGCCGGGTTTACGACCACGAAGAACGTGTCGAAAATATGGATCACGAGATAGAGCAAGATCCCGAGGCCGGTCACCCGGTGGGCCAACCAGGCCCATTGGCCCAGACCTCCACCGTAGCGGAACCCATCAACCAACCGCTCCCAGGGGCCGGGATGGTACGCCCGGGGCTGCCGCGCAGTCTGTGACATGGTTCTCGTCAAATTATGGCCGCGACGCGGAGAAAAGGCGCACCCCGGTCAAGAGCATCAAGGCCCGGGGCCGGCCATCGTCGCTATTGGCCGCTCGCGTCTCAGACTAGGTTGGTTTTAGAGAGACACACCGGGCCAGTCAAGGGGGCAGTGAGAACAGCGAGTCGGGCTGAATGACTCAACCCGTGGCTCCATCAGGCTTAACGATTCAATTCAAGTTCCGTGGCGCAGAACAGACCACGGAGCGAGAGCCAACCGACG
>JBDTIR010000341.1:0-3655 GCA_039936275.1 Isosphaeraceae bacterium
GTAGCAGGTGGTGTAACTTTTTCAGATCGGCGAGGATGCGGACGCCGATCCCCACATGCAACTGGATTTGACGATATTCCTCGGATGTCAGCGGACCGGGCTTCTTCAAAACGACGTCCTCAACCCCGATCTTACCGATGTCGTGGAGCAAGCCCATGAGGTACAGATCGCCCCGCTGATGCGACGACATCCCCAGCGCCTCGCCCAGGCGAACCGCGATCCGGGCGACGCGCTCGGAGTGGCCCGAGGTGTAGGGGTCTTTGGCGTCGATGGCCGAAGTCAGGGCGCGAACGACGCCGAAGAGCAGTTCTTTCAATTCGACATAGAGCCGGGCGTTGCCGCGCTGAGTGCCCACGATCGAGGCGACCGGCTGAAGGATCTCAACATCGGCCGAGGTGAACGGCCGGCCGTTGCCAGGGTTCAGCGCAACCAGCCAGCCGGTCGGTGCGCCGGTATCCGCGGCGACGGCGGCGATCCGTCGCGAGGTCTGATTCTTCGGATCGGTCGAACGGTTGACGACCCAGGCCAGGTCATTCCAGGACTCGGGCAAGAGGTCGCGCACCGCCTCGGGCTCCAGGCCGTCGACCTGACCGGCGAGAATGACGGGCTCTCGACTGGGGGCAGGAACCCAGGCGACGGCCTCGACGCCCAGAGCGTCTCGGGTGGCGCTGGTCGCTAGCCGCTGAAACCGCTCGGGCGGATCCGAGACGCGGAGCCGACGAATCAGGTGCTCGATCAAGGCGGGCGTCGCGGCCAGGTTTGTGGTCGGAGTCTGACCAGCGCCCTTGGTCCGCAAGCGGTCCGCGACGTCTTGCCCCCAGGCCATCAAGGCGCGTTCGGGGCAGGGCGGACCCCAGGGTTTGAGGGGTCCGGGCCCCTTGGTGAACCCCATCCAGGCGGCCAGTTCCGATTCCTTCGGCCCGGAGACCGGCACGATGAGCCAGATCGGGCCGACATCGTCTCGGGGTCGCCAGAGATCGGCCCGCCCACAACGAACCGTGCTCAAGAATGAGCAATCGCCAGGTTCCGGGAAGGTCTCGGGACGGGCCCCGAGCCGGACCTTCCATTGCCTCTCGTTAAGATCAAACAATCCGACGGGCGCGGCGAATTCCTCATGCAAGCGATCGGCCAGACGATCCAGAGTGGTCGGTACCGGGACCGAGAGCAAGGGGCCCTGGGGATTCAGCATTCTGATGTCCGAGCCACGCATCATCGTCCCCCCTCGATCCCCCGAATTCCGCTGTCCATCCATCGCGTCCCAAAAAAACATAGGACACGACTTGCATCTTGTCCGATTGGGTTGAGCTCCTGATTCTAGGAATTTGGCTCCACCCGCTTGGCCTGTTTGGCTTCGGCCGCCTTGGTCGTTCAACGTCGCTTCGGATCGCCTGGAGGAGTGGGCCGGAGTGCGAACCGATGACGAGACGCTTCGCCGACGCTGTCATCGGACTGCTCAAGAGTTGGTCAATGGACGGGATGGCCGCCTTTGATCGCCACGATGGAAACCTCGGAGTGAGACGATCGCTGGACAAAAAACGCCGATTACCCTCCAGGATCGAAAGCGACTCCCCGTGCCTGAACGCAACACGATGGGGATTCTGGGCGTTGACCGTCCGCGTTCCATGACCTAGGCTTCCTTAAGGCACCTTCGGCAATGTTAGGCAGGTGTCTTTGAGCCGCACCAATGACGACCATACCCTGAGGCGAAGGACTTCGATCATGGGCCAGACACACGGCCTCCGGACCCTGCGACGCGACGGCTTGGTGACGGCCGGGGCGTTCGCCCTGACCGCCTCGGGCGTGGCCCTTGGGGTCGCTGGAGTCCCTCTGGCCCTGGGAGTGGCAGTGGTGCCGGTCCTGGTTTTCCTGGTGTTCGGGCACGTCCCGGCTCGTGGGGCCGTGGTCGGCTGCCTGGGGTTGGCCCTGGGGGCGACCCTGGTCCGGCAAAGCCCGGGCGTGGTCCCCTGGGGCGACCTGATCTTGCTGGGCATGATGGCCCTGACGGCCAACCTCGCCGCTCCTTTGGCCAGTCGGAAGGCCCAGCCAACGACGGCGGAAGCCGCCAACTCGGGCCGCTGGGTGACGGTCGTTGTTGCCTATGAAGGCCCGGCTGACGTCTCCGGCTCCACAGTCCGGTTGCCCGCCGCGCCCCGACCGGCCCCTGAGCGCCGCCGCCTTGACCGCTCGGCCAGGAGAGAGCGGGTCCACGTCGAGGTCTGAGCCTTTCGAGCCAAACGCCCCGGCCGAAACCGAAGGGGCGCGTCCATGGATTCCGGCAGGACCGAGACAGCCCGGGACGGCTGTCACAGATCGACTCCACACCCGCCAGAATCCATTGGCACGCCTGGAACGGAGTCCGGCGGGCCTTTTGTGGTTGCTCTTGGGCTTGATCCTGGGACAATACCGGGTGGTCGGGACGTCCAGCAACGAGCGCTTGGGGCCGTCGAGCCCTTTGCCCAAAGGGTGGACGCCCGCCGCCCCTGGATCGCGGCGGTCGCGCCGGGGGGATGGATTCCTCTTTGGTTTGACGATCGGCCCCGCATATGATCCTCTGTGTGACTCTCAATCCCTGTCTGGACAAGACCCTCAACGTCCCCCCTTGGCACCCTGGCGACTCGGTTCGAGGCCTGGCCGTCCGCGAGGTCGTCGGCGGCAAGGGGAACAACGTCGCCAGAGCCTTGACTCGCCTGGGCAGGCAGGCCAGGCCCGTCACCTTCCTGGGTGGCCCCCTGGGCGACCACTGCGCCGACTTGCTCCGCGTTGACGACGGGCTGGACCCCTTGATTACCCCCACCGCCGCACCGACCCGGACCATCCTCACGGTACGAACCGACGGTCAAGGGGAACCGACCGCCTTCTTCGACCCCGACCCGGCCGTCACCCCGAGCGAGGCCGACGCCCTGCTTCACAGGGTTGAAGGGGCGTTGACCGAAGGCGGCGTCGAGGCCGTCACCCTCTCTGGCTCCAGCCCGTCGCCCGCCACCGACGGCCTCTACAGCGACCTGATCGCCCTGGCCAGGGCCCACAAGGTGCCGGTCTTCATGGACACCTACGGCCCGCCTTTGGAGATGATCTGGGGCTTCTGGCCCGACCTCGTCCAGCTCAACCGCCGCGAGGCCGCCGCCCACCTCCGCAACCCCGACCCCTCCGAGGCCGACCTCTTCGACCTGCTCCACCACTGGACCCGACAAGGGGTCCGCCTGGCCCTGGTCACCGACGGCCCCCACGCCGTCCTGGCCCAGACCCGTGGCCAGCGTTACCGGATCGTCCCGCCCAGGATCGAGGCCGTCAACCCGATCGGCTCGGGAGACTGCCTGCTCGCCGGCCTGACCGACGCCATGCTCGCCAACCGCCCCCTCGAAGACCAGCTCCGCCACGGGGTCGCCTGCGCCTCCGCCAACGCCCGGGTCTGGGACGCCGGCGCGCTCGACCCGGCTGAAGTCGGCCGCCTGGAACCGGCGGTTGTCGTCGAATCCTTGACCCGAAGGTAACCGAGAATAACGACAGTGGGTCAATATATAATTTAATAATATGATATCTAAATGTAATTATAATCAACTAATACAAGGGCGCGACTTTCGGACATTGCGGCTGGGATCATAACATATCGGATCTTCTCTTGGGGTGTGTGAAACACGTCAATCCTCTCTTGTAG
>JBDTIR010000342.1:0-4814 GCA_039936275.1 Isosphaeraceae bacterium
AGGAGGGCGAACTCGTCGCCGCCCAGCCTGGCGGCGACGTCTCCGCTTCGGAGCCCTTCGCGCAGTCGCTGGGCGACGGTTTTGAGCACCTCGTCGCCGTAAGAGTGCCCGTAATTGTCGTTGACCGCTTTGAAGCGGTCCAGGTCGATCAAGAGCAGCGCGGACGAACCGGGAATCGACGCCGAGGCTGCAATCGCCGCCTCGACCCGGCGTTGATAGAACGCACGATTGGGCAAGGCGGTCAAGGGGTCGTGATTGGCACGGTGCTCGAGCCGGCCTTCGACCTCGCGGACCTTGGTCACGTCGGCTACCGAGGCCAAGGCGGCGCGCCTGCCCGCGAACAGGATGGCCCTCGTGGTCACTTCCACGTTGATGATCGCCCCGTTGCGGGCGCGGTGCCGCCAGCGCCCCGTCTCGCGATGATCGGTCCTGGCGTCGTTCTGGAACCAGGCCCGCGCCTCATCTACATGATCGGTGAGCACCAGGTCAAGTGTGGTCAGGGACAAGAATTTATCGACGTCGTGGCCGTAGGCGTCAACCGCCGCCTGATTGACAGCAAGGATCGTCAAGGCTTTCGGATCAAAAACCCACATTGGCAAGGGATTTTGCTCGAAGAGCATCCGATAGCCCGACTCTGACTCTCGCAGTCTGGATTCTGAGGCCCGCAAGCGGGCCTCCGTCGCCCGCAACCTCGTCTCGGCCCGACGTCGCACGTTCAACTCGTCCCGCAACCGCAAGATCGAGTCGCGGACATGGCCGACGACGATTCCCAAGGCGTAGGTCACGATGACGCCGACCGCTCCGCCCCGCCCGAAGGCCACCTCCAGCCAGTTCCCCGGCACGTTCAGGACGAAGCGCATGCCGAGCGTGGTGAGGATGCACCCGACCGTCGCCGCGAAGACCCCGCCCGCGATTCCACCTCCCCAACCCCCTAAAACGACGGGAATGAGTACGAGCGCTCCTGCCGCACGCCCCGCCGGTTCGGCCAGGACCGCGAACGCCGGGCCATACAAGATCAAACTCAGAATTGTGAACCTCATCCATACGTCGGAATGATCGGAAGATCGATGCGTTTTCATAAACGTTAAACCTGGAGAATGGCTTAGACTCGCGCCGATTTTTCGGACGCTTCGATCCGATTCGCTCCCCTCTCGGACTCTAGGCCATGAACGCACCGAAGGGACGCCAAAAGGTCGTTCACGTTCCATCCAGTCATCATTCCAACCGTCACACTTCGACGCTGGAACCAAAGACACGCTGGAACCCGGACCAACTCTGGGGGAATTGTCCGGGATTCCGGCGGTAGACGGTTGCGTTGCGCCTCTTGGCATGCGAAAAGAGCACGGACTCTCGCCTTCGGCCCCGCCGACCTTCGCGCCAACCTTTGATCCCAGAGAGAATTCGCCGTGAGTCGTGCCGAGATCCCCCTGAACGACCCGTCCCGCGCTCCAGGCGGCGGTCCCCCGCGCTTGCCCGCCGAAAGCCGTCAGGACGACCCCGTTCTGGTCCACGCCCGCCGAGAGGCGATCATCATCCTCAGCGTCTGGCTCCTCGCCACCGTTTATTGCTGCACCTATTGCTATTTCTTTGGATATATCCGTCCAGGTCGCCCCCTGGGGCCTGACGACGTCCGGCCGATCCTGGGAATTCCGTCCTGGGCCTTCTGGGGGTTCGTCGCCCCTTGGCTCCTTTGCGCCTTGTTCACCGTCTGGTTCGCCGGGTTCTACATGGCTGACGACGACCTGGGCGCCGACCACGCCAGCGAACTCGACGCGGACATCCGCCAAGGAGGCGCCGATGGATAATCCTGGACTGTCCGAACATCCAGGCCCGTTAATGGCCTTGCTCTTATTCACGCTCGTCTCCCTGGGCCTGGGCGTGGTCGCCAACCTGATGACCCGAGGCAAGGCGGGGTTCCTGCGCAAATACTTTTTGGGCAACCGATCGCTGGGCGCGTTCGCCGTGGCCCTGACCGCCGCGGTGATGAGCGGCGGCACGTTCATGGGTTTCCCCTCGTTGGTCTATAGTTTCGGGTGGGTGGTCGGGCTCTGGATCGCCTCGTACATGGTCGCCCCGCTCACGGTCCTGGGCGTCCTGGGCAAACGGATTGGCCAGCTTTCCAGACGCACCGGCGCCATCACGCTTCCCGACCTCTTCCGGGAGCGTTACGGCAGTCCGGCCCTGGGTCTCTTGACCAGCATCTTGATCATGTTCTTCCTGACGGTGAACCTGATCCCGCAGTTCAAGGCAGGGGCCTTGATCATGAAGATCGTGCTTCCTTCGAGCGCGTCGTCCTGGTTCGTCGCGCAGGGGGTGGCCGGTTCGACCGACGTGGGCTACCTGATCGGCCTGGCGATCTTCACCACCACGGTGGTGGCCTACACGGCTTACGGCGGGTTCCTCGCGGCGATCTGGACCGACGTATTTCAGAGCCTGATCATGGCCTTCGGGATCCTGATCCTCTTTCCGTTGGCGATGGCCGCCTCGGGGGGTCTGTCGCACGCAACCTTGACCGGGATGGAGCAGGCAGGCAACGGATTCGCCTTCGGCCCGGGCGCCGGGCGAGACTTCCACCCGATCGGCCTGGCGATCTCGTTCTTCGTCATGTGGGCCATTACCGGCATGGGCCAACCTTCGACGATGGTCCGCCTGATGGCCTTCCGAGACTCGCGCACCCTGCGCTACTCGATCCTCTATTTGACCTTGTATAACGCCTTGATCTACATCCCTTTGATCTTCATCTTTGTCGCCGCGCGGAGCATCCTGCCCGGCTTGACCGAGTCTGACGAGATCATGCCCCGCCTGGTGATCAAGCTGGCCAATCCGTATGTCGCCGGCCTGATCCTCGCCGCTCCTTATGGGGCGGTGATGAGCACCGTCAGCGGGTTCCTCTTGATCGTCGCCTCTGGCCTGGTGCGCGACGTCTATCAGAGGTTCTTGCGGCCAACCGCCTCGGAGCGTGAGGTTCAATGGGCCAGCTACGTGGCGACCGTCGGCGTCGGCCTGATCGTGGCCTTGATCGCTACGCACCCGCCGAACTACCTGCAACTGGTGGTCGTCTTCGCAGGCAGCGGCATGGCCGCCGCGTTCCTGATGCCCGCCTTCCTGGGTGCATTCTGGCGACGGTCCACCGCCAAAGGGGCCATTGCCGGGATGACTGCCGGCACGGTCGCCACGCTCGGCCTCTACGTGCTCGGCTCGTTTGGCCCTGAGCATCTCGGCCTGGCCTGGCTCTTTCCCCCCAACCCCGACATCGGCGCGGTTTCGGCCTTCCGCCCTTATTACCTCTTCCGGCTCGACCCTGCGGTCTGGGGCCTGGTCTCGTCGTTTACCGCCATGGTCATCGGCAGTTACCTCTCCTCGCCCCCAGATCCGGCTCGGGTCTCGCTCTTGTTTGACGCCCAGCCCCCCGACGCCCCCGCTCCTGCCACGCTTGAGCTTCACCCCGAACTCGGCGACAAGATCATTCCACACGCGCCGGAGGCCGAGTGAACTCCGGCCATCGGGATCGGCGAACAACGACCAGGGGCCGCGTTGAATGGCGGCCCTGGACGTTCCGGAGGCACTGATAAAGTGGCGATTGCGGGGACTTTGGCGAACACCGTTCCCTCGGATCGGGCTGGATGAAGTCCACGGATTCCAAGGGGACCGGCACCCTTGGTCACGGATCCGGACGCCGCCCTGTCCGATTGAACTCACCCGGATTTGATTCGAGGCGTCGAAGATTCGTAACAAGCCCCCCGATTTCGACCTTAGCCTTTGGGTTTCCAGTGGCTGAAGATACGGTCGAGCGCGGCGACGGCTTCTTCGAGGCGGTGGCTGTCTTCTTCGTAGAGGTCGCCGACTTCGGTCGGCATGCGTTGGGCGGCGGCGGCGATCTGGTCGCGAGTGCCGAGCATCTGGGAGAAGAACCGTTCGTGGGCGTCTCGAACCGGGCCGGGCTGGATGGCGTTGAGTTCGAGCAAGGCGTCGGCGATCCTGACTTCGCAATCGGTCAGGACCGCTTGCAATTTGGCACGTTCGCGAATATGAACGCGCCGAGGATACGACGGGCTGCGGTAGGGTGGATAGGTCTGCGCAGGGCTGTCGTTCACGGCTCGACTCCAAGGACGGCAACAATACCGATTGTTTCGGGCATTCTAACACGCTCGGGACAGCTCGACCAACCCAACCGCTCCGCTGGCAAGAGGATTGCAAAGTCTGGACGTAAGGCGGCCGTCCCGGCCGTATCCGGTTCTTCGAATGCGGCCGGGACGACCGCCCACCATGGGAAGATGCGGCCAAGACAGCCGTCCCGAGCGCAAGGCCTGGACGACTGGCGGCCATCGCGGCCACGATCACGACCACCGAAGCGGTCAAAACGACCGTCTTACTCCATGACTTCGCCATCGTCCAGGGGATGACTGACGTTCTGCTCTGTCTCCGGGTTGGAGGGCGGTTCGCTCGGGTCCGAAGGCAGGTCCCAACTGTCCAGCGTCGTTGTTCGTTGCGGGTAAATGGTTTCTGATTCAAGAGTTGCGCCATTGGCTTCGTTTCGTAAATCGGGGCTGTCGCATTCGTGCTGTTGAGGGGCAGTTTCAGGTTGACAGTCTTCAGCGCCGAAAGTTCGGCGCTAGATCGCCACAACTCCTTGTCATCAACGATCCTGAGTGCGCCGAAGCCTCGGGTGTCGAAGCGCCGAAACTGTCAACCCGCTCGCCTCCCCAATGCGACAGTCCCTTTTTTCATGAGAGGATATGCCTTGGGGCGGCGTTTCCTCATGCGGGGCTCCGTCCGGCCTACACGGTCGGGATTGACAACCAATTTTGGCAATG
>JBDTIR010000343.1:0-3400 GCA_039936275.1 Isosphaeraceae bacterium
GTCGGAACCAGTTGTCGGTCGAGGCGAGGAATTCCGACTCTTGGTCGTCGCTCGCCCGGTGGCCGGCGACGGTCACGCCGTCGGCTTTGAGGACTTCGCGATGGACCAGGTTATGCACAGGTTCACAAATAAAGGCATTTCCCGTGTATTCCTCGCCCAGGAGGTCGTCCCGGTAGATTCCGATTCCGCAGGCCGAGGTCACGCGATTGGCGCTCTCGGGGTGGTTGAACCGTTCGATCGTGCGGCTGGCAGGGAAGACCTGGCGGCTGTCCGGGTCTTTCGGAACATACACCGCCGGGGCCGGCGGGGCGACGTGCGGGTTGCGTCTGGAGGCGTGGTCGGGCAGGGGGTAATGCTGGAGCAAGATGCTGTTGTTGCCGCCAAACTGGTTCCCTTCGTCGTCGTGGACCCGCCCTTGCTGGGTCAGGCCCGAGGCTGGCTCAACCACCCCGGTATCGGGCTTGATCCGGAAGTCGCGCCCGCCGATGTTCACCTCTTTGCCCGAGGCCATCCCTCGGATCGTGCCGCCGATCAGGCCGTTGGCTCCGTAGACCCAGTTGTCCAGGTTGTACGACAGGCCGTTGACTCTCGCCTGGTAGTTCTCGGTGGCGAACCCCCGATAGACGACCTTGCGGACGTCGGCCTTGCCGTCGCCGTCGGTGTCTTCCGCATAGATGATCTCCGGCGCGGCGCAGATCAAGGCCCCCTTCCGCCAGGCCATCACGCCAGTCGGAAACGGCAAGCCGTCGAGAAAGACGGTGGATTTATCATATTTGCCGTCGCCGTTAGTGTCTTCCAAGACGTTGATCTGTCCGCCTGGCTTCCAGTTCCCGTCGATGCCCGATGGATAATCGCGCATCTCGCAGACCCAGAGTTTGCCGTCGGTTCCCCAGTCAATTGCGACCGGATCGACCACCAAGGGCTCGCTCGCCACCAGTTCGGCCCGCAGACCGGGCTTGACCCGGAGCGACCGCACGCCCTCCTCAGGCGACAACGGCGGCGGCATCTCTTCCGCCTGGAGACTCCTGGAACCTGCCAGCAAACCAAGTCCGACAACCAGCCAGAGTGCGACGCGATTCATCGTTCAAGGCTCCTTGAAGGTGGATCGACCCCATCTTAATGGGTCCGAGCGCCGAAGACGATCCGGGACCCTTGAGAAATTCTTGATTTTGATTTGGATCGCGGGCTTGCCATCGTTGGATGGCGTCCGGGTGGCTCTGACGATACCCGTGTCGGATCAACAGCGGGTACTGGAAAAGCCGGTAGCATCCAAAAATCGTGCCAATTTTGTCAGTGTCACCCCGCCGCCGGCCAGGACCGACTCTCCGTCGGCACCTCCTCTCTATGGCCCGTTGATCTCGTCCCGCATCGATTTTCGATGCGGAGGGGACCCCGAACGCATCGGCGCGGGCCGATCCTGCTCCGTCGATGTGCATCGGCTTGCTGGATCGAGTTATTTTTGGAGTAAACTCTTGTTTTGTAAATAACTTGCACCTGAATCACTTCGACTGGTTCCCGGGCCTGGAATTGAACCGTGGCGTCCGTTCGCCTAAACTGGATTGAGAGTGGCCGGAGTCCAGGCCCTCTAAACAAAACGAAGGTCGCGCGATTCCTCCAGTTCGCCCGCTGATTGGTCTCGCCGTTCGGTTTGCTTGGTTCTCCAAGACCCTGGTGCCTCTGCCATGATCCAGCGTATTGCCCGACTGAGCGTCCTGACGGTGCTGGCCCTGGTGATCGGCCCGACCGGGCGGCCTGTCCTGGCCGTTGAGGAACCCTCGGCCGAGCAGGCGCGGTTCTTCGAGGCGAAGGTCCGGCCGATCCTGGTCGAACATTGCTTCAAGTGCCACGGCCCCAAGAAGCAGAAGTCGGGCTTGCGGCTCGACTCCAGGGCCAGCGCCCTGCTTGGTGGAGACACTGGCCCGGCGGTCGTTCCTGGCAAGGTCGAAGACAGCCTTTTGATCACCGCCATCAGCCACGAGGACGACATCCTCAAGATGCCCCCTTCGCAAAAACTCTCCTCCGCGCAGGTCGCCGACCTGACCCGTTGGGTGAGGATGGGGGCCCCCTGGCCAGGCGGTTCCGACGAGCCCAAGGTGGCCAACGCCCAGAAGGGCGAATACCAGATCACCGACCAGGATCGCGCCCACTGGGCCTTTCAGCCGATCGAGCGGCCGAAGGTTCCCGAGGTCAAAGACAACGGCTGGGTCAAGAACCCGATCGACGCCTTCGTGCTGGCCAAACTTGAATCCAAGGGGCTGCGTCCGAACCCAGCCGCTCCTAGGCACGAGCTGATCCGCCGCCTCTCTTATAACCTGACCGGCTTGCCACCCACCCCCGAACAGGTTGAGGCGTTCGTTCATGATCCATCGCCCGACGCCTATGAGAACCTGGTCGATCGTCTGCTCGCCTCACCTCGATACGGCGAGACCTGGGCCAGACACTGGCTCGACCTCGTCCGGTTCGCCGAGACCAATAGCTATGAGCGCGATAACCCCAAGCCGAACGCCTGGCGGTATCGCGATTACGTCGTCCGTGCGCTCAATCAAGACATGCCTTATGACCGCTTCGTCCGCGAGCAGTTGGCCGGCGACGAGCTTCCAGGGGCCGGCCCGGACGCCTTGATCGCTACCGGCTTTTATCGCTTGGGGATCTGGGACGACGATCCGTCCGACCGCGAGCAAGCCCTCTTCGACGGGCTCGACGACATCGTGGCCACCACCAGCCAGGTCTTCCTCGGCCTGACCGTCGATTGCGCCCGATGCCACGACCACAAGCTCGACCCGATCCCCCAGAAAGACTATTACCGCCTGCTTTCGTTCTTCCGCAACATCAACCCTTACCGCAACGGCGGACCCACCGACGAAGCCTCGTTGTTCCTCAAACCAGGCGACAAGGAGGACCATGACGCCAAACTCGCCGACCTGGAACGCACGAAGGACGACCTGCAACGTCAGATCAACGCCATCGAAGCCGATTTCAGGAAAGCCTATCAACAAAGCGAAGGAAGCCAGGTCCGCCAGATCGACATTGACGGCTTGCATTATCGGTTCTATCGAGACACCTGGGACCGCCTTCCCGAGTTCGACGCGCTCAAGGCCGAAGAGACCGGCGACTTGCCGCGCGGCCTCTTTGATCTGGCCCCGAGAACCCGCGACACCGCTTTCGGCTTCGTCTTCGAAGGGACGTTGATCGTGCCCCGCGACGGGTCGTACACCTTCGCGCTCGACTCCGACGACGGCGCCCGGCTCAGCGTTCAGGGCAAAACGGTCGTCGAGTACGACGGCATTCACGGCGTCGGGCAAGAGCGAACAGAAACCGTGACCTTGGCCGCCGGCCGGGTCTCGATCCGGCTTGACTACTTCCAGCGCCGGAATGGCCTGGGCCTGAGCGTGGCCTGGTC
>JBDTIR010000344.1:0-3538 GCA_039936275.1 Isosphaeraceae bacterium
CCTCGGCAGACCTTTCCCGCCAAGATCAGCCGGATCAACCCGATGGTCGACTCCTCCAGCCGGACTTTCCAGGTCGAGGCGGCCGTGCCCAACGACGACGGCCTGCTGCGTCCTGGCGGATTCGCCAAGGCGCAGATCATCACCAGACGAGACGCTGAAGCCCTGGTCGTCCCTCGCGAAGCCGTCTACCGCTTCGCGGGCGTGATCAAGCTCTTTGTCGTCGAGGGCGAGAAGGCGCGCGGCATCCCGATCACCACCGACCTTGAAGGCCGTGGCTGGGTTGAGGTCCGTGGCGACCTGCCTGCCAGGGCCCAGGTCATCACCACCGGCCAGACCCAGCTTGCCGACGGCACCTCGGTTGTCATTCGAACCCCCGATGTCCAGGCGAACAAGCACGACAAAGCCAAACTCAAAGACAGCGACAAACCGGCCGAGCCCAAGGTTCCGGCCTCGGCGAAGAAGACCGGACTTTAAGCACCAAATCGTCTCCACGTCACATAACGACCCACTCTGAAATTTCAAATTCGAGATTTGAAATTCTATGACAATTTCCGACATCTGCATCCGCCGCCCGGTCTTCACCTGGGTACTCGTGGCGATCCCGGTCGTACTCGGCCTGGTTTCATACACCACGCTTGGCGTTGATCTGTTTCCCAATGTGGATTTTCCCGTCTGCACCGTCACCACGGTGCTTAACGGTGCCAGCGTCGAAGAAATGGAAACCTCGGTCACCAAGCCGATCGAGGACATCGTCAATACCGTCAGCGGCATTGACGAGCTGCGCTCGACGACCTCCGAGGGGATCTCGGTCGTCACCGTGCAGTTCCAGCTTTCCAAGAACGGCGACGTCGGCACGCAAGAAGTGCGCGACAAGATCAACACAATCCTCGCCGACCTACCCGATGGAACCGAGGCGCCGATCGTCGACAAATTCGAGACCGACGCCATGCCCGTCATGGCGATCGCCGTCAGCGGCCGTCGCGACTTCCGCGAAGTGACCGAACTGGCGCGCAAGAAGATCAAGGAGCGGCTCGAAACAGTCAACGGCGTCGGCGCTGTCACGCTCATCGGCGGCCGAACCAGGGCGATGAACATCATCATCGACACTAACCGGCTCGCCTCCTACGGCCTGTCGATTGAGGAAGTGCGCACCGCGCTCTTACGTCAAAACCTCGAAGTGCCTGGCGGCCGGATTGACCAGGGGCCTCGCGAACTGGTCTTGCGCACCCTGGGCCGCCTGAACACGGCCGAGGAATTCGCCGCCTTGATCGTCGCCAACAAGAACGGCTACCCGATCCGGATCAAGGACGTCGGCCAGGCCGTGGACTCGATCGAAGAACCGCGTTCGCTCGCCAGGCTCGACGGCGAGAACGCTGTCAGCCTCTCGGTGCAGAAGCAATCAGGCACCAACACCGTCAAGGTCGTCGAAGCGATCAAGAAACGCCTTCACGAATTGAAAGCGACCTTGCCGCCCGACATCGTTACTGAGATCGTCAAGGACCAGTCGCGGTTCGTCGAGAAATCAATCGAAGAAGTGAAATTCCACCTGCTCCTGGCTGGCGTCCTGGTCTCGGCGACAATCCTGCTGTTCATCAGAGATTGGCGGACCACCGTCATCGCAACTTTGGCGATTCCCACGTCGATCATCCCCACGTTCCTGTTCATGCAAGCGATGGGGTTCACACTCAATAATATCACGATGCTTGGCCTGATCCTGGCCATCGGCATCGTCATTGATGATGCGGTCGTGGTTCATGAAAACATCTTCCGCCACATGGAAGAAGAGGGCATGGACGCGATGACCGCCGCGCACGTCGGCACCAGTGAGATCGCCCTGGCGGTCATGGCGACGAGCCTGTCATTGATCGTCATCTTCCTGCCGATCGGCTTCATGGGAGGGATGGTCGGCCGGTTCTTCTCAAGCTTTGGCCTGACCGTCGCCTTCGCGATCGCCATGAGTTTGTTCGTCTCGTTCACCTTGACGCCGATGCTCTGTAGCCGGTTCCTCAAGCTCGAACCTGGCGGTGGACATAGTTCGAAATCGGGCTTCATCTACCGGTTCGTTGATGGCGGCTACGGCAAGGTTCTCCGCGGGGCGCTCCGGTTCAAGTTCCTGATCGTCTTTTTGACCGTCGGCGTCATCTGCTCCACGATCCCGATCAGCAAGGTCATGGGCGTGAGCCTGATCCCTCGCGACGATCAGAGCGAGTACGAGGTCAGTATCACCACGCCCGAAGGTTACTCGCTGGATCGATCAGACAAGGTGGTCCGCGAGCTCGAAGCACGGCTCCGCACCCTGCCGGGGACCGTCCACTTGCTCACGACGGTCGGCGCGTCCAACGGCCGAATGGTCAAAGGTCAGGGAGACGTGACCCGATCAACCATCTATGTTCGCATGAAAGAACTCGAAGACCGAGACTATACGCAGTTCGACGTCCAGCGCCAGGCCCGTGAATTGATGACCGACTACCCCGACCTTCGGGTCAGCGTCAACGACGTCTCGGCCTTCCAAGGGGGACGTCGGCCGCAGACCTTCCAGGTCAACCTGGCTGGTCCCGACATGGAAAAGCTCGACGAATACTCCGCCCAGCTCATCGCGATCCTCAAGAAGTCTGGCGACCTGGCCGACCTCGACAGCACCCTCTCGCTGCGCAAGCCCGAGGTCCAGGTGCGCATCGACCGCGAGGCGTCCAGCGACCTGGGCGTGCCGGTCGGCACGATCGCTGACAGCCTGCGCGTGCTCGTCGGCGGTCTGCCGGTCACCAATTTCAAGGACCAAGGCGAACAGTACGACGTCTGGCTCCGCGCCCGGGAGTCCGACCGTTCCACCCTGGCGAGCGTCGAGGGACTGAGCCTGCCGTCAACCAAGGGGACCTTGGTCAAACTGACCAGCGTCGCTCAGCTCAGTGAGCAGCGCGGGCCGACCGAGATCGAGCGGCTTAACCGAGAGCGGATCGTCACCGTCCTGGGCAACCCGGAAGACGGCGTCCCCCTGGGCGAGGCCGTCAAGCAAGCCGACGCCGCCCTGGCAACGATGAACTTGCCCAAGAATTACTCGATCGTGTTCACTGGCCAGGCCAAGACGATGGCCGAGACGGGTTACTACTTCGTCATCGCCTTCGGTCTCTCGATCGTGTTCATGTACTTGATCCTGGCCGCCCAGTTTGAGAGCTGGACCCAGCCGGTAGCGATCTTGATGGCCTTGCCCGTGACCGTGCCGTTCGGCCTGCTCTCACTCGTGCTGTTCAAGACGCCCATGGACCTTTATGCGATGTTCGGCCTGTTCATGCTGGTGGGCATTGTCAAGAAGAACGGCATTCTTCAGGTGGACGCCACCAACCAAAACCGCGCAAAAGGGATGAACCGGCACGACGCGATCATCTCCGCCAACCACACCCGGTTGCGGCCGATCTTGATGACCACCGTCATGCTCGTCGCGGCGATGGTTCCGATCGCCCTGGGCCGAGGGCCAGGCGCCGGCGCTCGCGCCAGCATGGCCAAGGTCATCATCGGCGGCCAGATGCTTTCGCTGGTCCTG
>JBDTIR010000345.1:0-2215 GCA_039936275.1 Isosphaeraceae bacterium
CGACGTGCCGGAAGACCGCAGGTTCGTCGGGTTCGACGCCTATAAGCAAGTGATTGATTCGGGCGTCGATCTGGTCCTCCTGGCCACCCCTCCCGGGTTCCGGCCGATGATGATCGAAGAGGCCGTCAAGGCCGGCAAACACGTCTTCGCCGAGAAGCCCATCGGCGTTGACGGCCCGGGCATCCGCAAGGTTCTGGCCGCGGCGCAAGAGGCCAAGTCCAAAGGCCTCTCCATCGTTGTCGGCACCCAGCGCCGCCACCAGGCCCCCTACCTCGAAAGCATGAAGCGGATCCACGACGGCGAGATCGGCGACGTCGTCGGCGGCCGTTGTTACTGGAACCAAGGAGCCCTCTGGAACAAAGGCCGCAAGGACGATTGGTCCGACATGGAGTGGCAGATCCGCAACTGGCTCTACTTCACTTGGCTCTCCGGCGACCACATCTGCGAACAACACGTCCACAACCTCGACGTTATCAACTGGGCCATCGGCGCCCACCCCGTCCGCGCCGTCTCCCTGGGCGGCCGACAGGTCCGTACCAGCAAGGAATACGGTCATATTTATGACCACTTCGCAACCGAACTTGAGTATCCCAATAACGTGCATGTGACGAGCATGTGCCGCCAGATCCCCAACTGCGAGAACAACGTCTCAGAAGCGGTCGTCGGCACCAAGGGAGACTGGCAGAGCGGCGGCTTCGCCTTCCATATCGGCGGCGAGACCAAGCGGGTCCGCGACAAGGGGCGCAATCCCTATGTTCAGGAACACGTCGACCTGATCGCCAGTATCCGCGAGGGCAAGCCCCTGAACGAACTCCGCCAGGTCGCCGAGAGCACCTTGACCGCGATCATGAGCCGGATGTCGGCCTACACCGGCAAGGCCGTCACCTGGGAACAGGCAATGGAGTCAAAGCACGACCTTTTGCCCAAGGACCTGGTCTTCGGCCCCTTGCCCGTCGCGCCCGTCGCCATGCCTGGTGAGACTGAACTG
The DNA here is from genome assembly GCA_039936275.1 of Isosphaeraceae bacterium. Lineage (GTDB taxonomy): Bacteria > Planctomycetota > Planctomycetia > Isosphaerales > Isosphaeraceae > JBDTIR01. The sequence continues at coordinate 989 of JBDTIR010000345.1, forward strand.
ACCTGATCTTGATCTTGATCCGGAACACGTGGACCAACGTCAAAAGGTCATATTGAGCCTCCAGATCCGCCATTGGGGTCGCGGAGAACACGGGGAAATTCCATTCCCAACGGGAATGAGTTCCCCTGTCCTCCGCGCCTTTACGATGGTTCATTCCCTCTTCGTCGAGGACCAAATTGATGCGAATCCGATTCGCCCCGATCGCGCTACTCGGCCTGGCCGCCCTTGTCGCCCTGCCGGCCCGGGGCGCGGACGACGCGAAGACCAAAAAGATCATCCTGATTGCCGGCCGACCCAGTCACGGCCCCGGCGATCATGAATACAACGCCGGCGCGAAGCTGCTCCAGAAGTGCCTGACTAACGTCCCTGGAGCGGACCCCGTGTTTGTCCCCGGCGGCTGGCCGGACGATGAACACGTCTTCGACGGCGCAGCCTCGGTCGTCCTCTACATGGACGGCGGCGGCGGCCACCCCATCATCAAGGGCGACCATCTGAAAACGATTCAGAAACTCATCGACAAAGGTGTCGGGTTCGCTTGCATGCATTATGCGGTCGAGGTTCCCAAAGGGGAACCCGGCGACAAATTCCTGGACTGGCTCGGCGGCTATTATGAGACGGGCTATTCAACCAATCCCCACTGGGTCGCCGACATCAAAGAATTCCCCGAGCACCCGATCACCCGAGGCGTCAAACCGTTCTCGATCCGCGACGAGTGGTATTTCAACCTCCGCTTCCGCCCCGAGATGAAAGGCATCACCCCGATTATCGTCGCCAAGCCCGACGACGAGACCCGCAAAGGAGTGTCGTCTTCGCCTCGCGGACCTTACAAGCACATCGTCGAGGCCCAGGGGCGTGACGAGGTCCTTTCCTGGGCGATCGAGCGTCCCGACGGCGGCCGTTCTTTCGGCCTCACCGGCGGCCACGCCCACAAGAACTGGGGCAACGACGACTTCCGCAAACTCGTCCTCAACGCCATCGTCTGGACCGCCAAGCTCGACGTCCCCTCCCAAGGGATCGACTGCGGCGTCACCGACGACGACCTGACCAAGAACCTCGACCCGAAAGGGAAGAAATAAGCGACAGCGTTCCGTGTTCAGAGGCGATCCGAGAAGGTCTGTTGGCGGGTAGGTCGGCTGCAACAAGTCGCACCAATCCCCAAAAGCAGGCGTCCCTTCTCGGTCGTCTCTCCAATCGTCAGTTTTCAGGGCCAAGACCGGCGACGAAGAC
>JBDTIR010000346.1:0-10167 GCA_039936275.1 Isosphaeraceae bacterium
GCTCGATCACCGCCTGGAGGTACTCGCGGGTGGAGGCCAGTTCCCGGGTGAGCCTGGAAATGACCAGTTCGGCGGCGCTGGCAGCCTCCTGCGCGGCATCGTGGGTGGTGTCTTGAGGCCCGACGCGCCGCCCGGTTTCGGTTTCGTGCGGAACCTGGATCGGCGAGGCGGCGTCATGGAAGAGGACCAGGAACCCGGCTTCGGCCTCGCCGCTTCCCTGGAGCGGGACCGCCTCGATCACGACGTCGCGGTAGCCGTCGGCGGACGTCACCCGCATGCCGTCTTCCCGAGCGGAGGCCCCATCCCTCGACGCCCGGACCAAGGCGGATCGCACGCCGACGAGCAGTCCTTCGCGGAGCATCTTCAGCAGGTTGAGGCTGGCCTTGCCGGGCGCCGGGGCGAGGTACGGGCTGGTGTCGCCTCGATACCGCAGGATCTCGTAATCCGCGGAGATCAGGACGCTGGGCGGGGCGAACCTGGACAGCAAGAGGCGGCTGGCCTCCCGGTCCAGGTCATCCTGTTCGCTGCTCGGCTGGACCCTGGGGGAGCCGAATCCGGCGCGATCCGGACCTCTCAGGTGCTTCGCGAAGAGCGCACGCGCCGAGCTGGACCCGTGCTTCTTGACGAAGATCTTGTGCTTCGCGTCCTTGACCTCGAACAGGTCGCGGTGCGACCCGATCGACTCCGAACGCCCGAGCCAGAGGACGCCCGTCGGCTTGAGCGCGTAGTGCAGCAAAGGCAGGATGCGTTGTTGGAGCACGGGCTCCAGGTAGATCAGCATGTTCCGGCAACTGATCAAGTCGATCCGTGAGAACGGGGGGTCGGCGAGCACGTTGTGCTTCGAGAACACGCAGACGTCTCGGATCGACTTGACGATCCGATAGCCGCCGTCGGTCTCGATAAAGAACCGCGCCAGTCGCTCTGGAGAGACGTCCTGCTCAATCCCTTTGTGGTAGAGGCCCGCGCGAGCGTGATCGATCCCTTTGCTGTTGAGGTCGGTGGCGAAAAATTGGAACGGCACCCGGCAGCCTACGGCCTCGGCGAACTCGGTGAAGGCGATGGCCAGGGAATAGACCTCCTCTCCCGAAGAGCAACCGATCGACCAGACGCGCAACGACTCCTGTCCTGACTGTTGGCTGACGAGGTCGGGGAAGACCTTCGACTTAAGCGCCTCGAACGAGTCCGGGTCGCGGAAGAAGCTCGTCACGCTGATCAGGACGTCTTGGAAGAGCGCCTCGACTTCCGCTGACGACTCACGCAGGACGTTCAGATAGGACGGCACGCCGTCGGATTTCGACAGGATCACGCGGCGGTTGACACGGCGAGACAGCGTATTGGGTTTGTAGTCGCTGAAATCAACACCGGTGCGATCATGGAGCAATTTGGTGACGCTTTTGAAGTCAGACCCGTCGGCCTTGCTGTTCGACTCAGTGGCGATCGCGGCGTACGGCAGGCGGCTGATCCGCGCGAGCTCGGCGGCGATCTGGTCGGGAGGCATGACGAAATCGACGCAGCCGGAGTCGATGGCGCTGCGCGGCATGCCGTCTTGCTGGGCCGTCTGGTCCTGGGCGAAGGTGATGCCCCCTTCGGCCTTGATCGCCTCAAGCCCGAGCGTGCCGTCGGTGGCGACGCCGGAGAGGATCACGCCGATGCTCTGATACCCCTGCGCCTCGGCCAGAGAGCGGAGGAACCGATCAATCGGCCGATGTTGCGGGCCGGGCTCGCGAGGGAAGAGATGCAACGACCCCTTGGAAATGACCATCTCCCGACCGGGCGGGATCACATAAACACGATTCGGCTTGATCCGTGGTTCGTCCTGGACCTCCGTCACAGGCATCGTCGTGGACCGACCGAGAATATCCGCCAGGGCGCTCGGATGAGTCGCGGCAAGGTGCTGCACCAGAACGAACGCCATGCCGGTGTCGGCCGGCATCACCTCAAGTAAGCGCTTGAACGCCTCCAGACCGCCCGCCGAAGCGCCGATCCCGACAACCGGGAACGATAACGCGCCTGCCAAAGCATCAGCGGCCGTTTCGACGACCTCCGCCGCTTCAGGGGCCGTTTCAGCCTTGGAAACGGGCGTTGCAGTCGGTTCGGGCGTTCTGTCGACCTGTTTCCTATGCATAGAATTCCACGCCCGTTTTGAGGCCTTGATTCGTAGGAATTTGGACTTTGGACGCTCCACCCCTCCGCGTGGACCTCAACCAACCTTACGCGAACGCAATGCCGATCTTGCCGAAATGTGTCGCGCTTTCCATATGACGCAACGCATCAGGGGCCTGGTCAAACGGAAAAACGCGATCAACGACCGGGTGCATCTGGTGCAGGTCAATGGCCTGACACATGTCTTCGAACATGGTGCGCGAGCCGACGTAAATCCCTTGAACCCGGACGTGCTTCATCAAGATCGGCATCGGGTTGACCTCGCCGCCGCCGGAGAGGACGCCGATCAGGCTGATCTGCCCTCCTGTGCGCACCGCGCGCAACGAACGGCCAAGCGTGCCCGCCCCGCCGACCTCGACGATGTGATCTACGCCGACGCCTCCGGTCAAGGCGCGAGCCTGGCTGTCCCAGTCGGGCGTAGTCCGGTAGTTGATCCCGTCAGAAGCGCCAAGCTCCAGCGCCCGGGCGAGTTTGTCGTCGCTGCTGGAGGTCGCGATCACCCGGGCGCCGGCCGCCTTGGCGAATTGCAAGGCGAACAATGACACGCCGCCGGTCCCTTGCACCAAAACCGTATCGCCCGGTTTGATCTGACCTTGCGTGATCAAGGCGTTCCAGGCGGTCAACGCCGCGCAAGGCAAGGTGGCGGCCTCGACGTCGGACAGGTCGGCCGGGACCGACGCGACCCCGTCTTCAGGCAAGACGACGTACTCGGCCAAAACGCCGTCCACCGCGCCGCCAAGAGCCGACTTCGCCTTGGCGTCGGTCAAAGCGCCATCAACCCAGGCAGGCATGAACATGCCAGCTACCCGGTCACCCACCTTGACCCGGGTGACGCCCTCGCCCACCTTCTTGACCTCGCCAACCCCATCAGACAAAGGGATGCGCGGCAGGTGCATCTTGGGGTTGTACTGCCCCTTGACCACCATCAAGTCTCGGTAATTCACCGACGCCGCCCGCATCTGGACGAGCACCTCGAGCGGTCCAGGCTCGGGCATCGGTCGTTCCGCTATCCGAAGCGAATCCAGGCAGAATGACTCTTGAATCTCAAAGACCTTCATGATGTGACGCTCCCGGGAAAATTCTCACCTATGAAATAGCCACATAGCAATCATTTTATTCAGTGCAGTTTTTTTGATTCAAGGCGTCTTGAGCCGTTGATCCACCTCGATCGACAGGTCGAGCTTCGCGGGTTGCTCGGCGTTGCCGATCTCCAGGGTCATCTCACCTTTGATGCGCGTCTTGTCGTGACGGTGGATGATCCGCCCGGCCTCGCGGTCGAAGAGAATGACGCCTTCGGACGACTCGACAGCCAGGTCGCTCTTGGTGACCTTGATGGGAGAAGCGGGATTAGGCTCCATGGCGTAGAGGACGGCCGTCGCCTGGTCGCGAATCTTGTCGAGGGTCTGGCCGCCTTCCTTGACGGTCCCCAGATATTCATAGCGTCTGGTGAAGGTCAGGGTTTGGCCGCCGCTGATCGGCATGACCTCGGTATTTTCCCAATGGTCGCCTTCACGCACCAGGATTTCCGGGAAGAGGCGGAATTCCTCTTGAGCGGCCTGTTTCAGGCGATCCGGAGTAAACCGGGCCTTCACGTCGTCCCTGGTCGCTTGGTCGAGATCGCCGGCATTGTCGAGGATCGATTCGGTCCCCTCGACGGCCGAAACCTTGCCGTCGCGGTCCAGAACGAGAGTGTATTTCACGCCGGAGAGCGACCGGAGCAGCGTCCAGAGGGTCAGAAGCGCGGGTTCCTTGGGTTTGTTGGCCTCGGGCTCGGCTGAGTCAAACATCACCTTCAGGTTGCCCGGCAGCTCGATTTTGGCCCTGACGGCGTCGATCGAATTCACGATCGGCAACGAGCCGTCGGGTCGGCGTTCGCCGACGTTGTGGCCGGTGGTGGTCGCTTCCTCAGACCTGGTCTCGATATCCACGCCCATGAACGTGAGCACTTGATGAAGCTTGACGGTATTCTGGTAGCTCCAGGAGGTTTTCTCAGCGTGCTTGACCTCAAGTTTGACCTGGGCCCCCGCCGTCGAAACCAAGGCGACCGCGAGCGCGAACGAAGTGATCAAGACGCGGGGCATGAGCGGCGACTCCAGACCTTTGGGAAGACTCGTTTGCGGTTGGGGGCGGAACCCGTGCCGCCCGCCGATCTTGCACGATCCAATGCGCGTATCGTATCGGACGCATCCTCCAAGGGGCAAGCCGTCGGTCCTCCGATGTCGAGGTTGATTCCAACCAAACCATGGGATTCTCCCCTTGGCCAACGAGCGACTGCGCGGCTATGATCGCCGGGCGAGCCGAAGATCGGCGCGCATTTGGGAACTCCAGGTCAAAAGACCATCAAAAAGGAGACGCGGCGACGATGGTTGATCCATCTGGTCAGTCAGCAGCGAGGCGGCCGTTTTATGCCTCGTGACGAATATGCCCAGCGCCTGGCACGGCACAAGACTCGCGCCGATCTCCAGGCCAGGCGGTTTGACCGGATCGCCGACGCTCGCCTTGTGGTCTTCATCGCGGCCTTGGTCCTGGCCGGTTCGGCGTACATGAGCTGGCTTTCCTGGTGGTTTCTGGCCGCGCCGATATTGGCGTTCGTGACCTTGGTCTTCTGGCACGGCCTGGCGGCCGGTGAGCGCGACCGCGCCAACCGAGCGACGGGATACTACGAGTCCGCCCTGGCCAGGCTCGACGGACAATGGGTAGGGAATGGCGAGCCAGGCACCCGGTTCCTTGATGAGAACCATCCTTACGCCGCGGACCTCGACCTGTTTGGCCCCGGGTCGGTGTTTGAGCGGCTCTGCACGGCCAGAACTCCCACCGGCCAGGCTACCCTGGCCGCCTGGTTGCTCGCACCTGCCTCGGCCGATGAAGTCCTGGCGCGTCAAGTCGCTGTCGAGGAGTTACGCCCCGGGCTCGACCTGCGAGAAGAATTGGCCCTTTTAGGTGATGAGGTCAAGGCCGGCGTCCATCCAGACGCCCTGGCCGCCTGGGGGGCCGCGCCTCCGAAACCCGTTTCGATGACCGTGCGCCGGGTCGCCGACGCCCTGGCGGTCCTGGCCTTGCTGACGCTGATCGGCTGGTTCTTCGTCGGAACCGGCCCCTTGCCGTTCGCGGTCCTCTGCCTGGTGAACGCCGGCCTGGCCTGGTGGTGGCGGCCTCGGGTCCATCAGATTGTCGCCACGATTGAACGCCAGGCGTCGGAGCTTGACCTGCTGGCCGATCTTCTGACCAGGATCGAACAGGAGCCGTTTCAGGCCCCAAGACTGCTCAAGGTGCGCGACGCCTTACTGGGCGAAGGCGTACCGCCGTCGCAGCGGATTCGCCGCCTTGCGAAGCTCGCGGGCCGGCTTGAGGTCAAGGAAAACCAGCTTGTTCTGCCGATCGCGGCCTTGATGCTCTGGACCACGCGGACGGCCTTCGCCATTGAAGCCTGGCGATCCGCCGAAGGACCGAGCATCCGCCAGTGGTTGACCGCCGCCGGGGAAGTCGAGGCCCTGAACGCACTCGCGGCCTATGCTTATGAAAACCCGGACGACCCCTTCCCCACGCTCGTTACCGACCAAACGATCGTCGAAGGCGAAGGGCTCGGCCACCCTTTGATCGCGCCCGATCAACTGGTGCGCAACAACGTCGCGCTCTCGGGAGACTTGCGCGTCCTGGTCATCAGCGGCTCCAATATGTCGGGTAAGAGCACGCTTTTGCGTACCGTGGGGGTCAATGTGGTGCTCGCTCTGGCCGGTGCTCCGGTTCGCGCCCATTCCATGCGGGTCTCCCCGGTCATGATCGGGGCCACCTTGCGCGTGCAAGACTCGCTCCAGGCGGGGCGGTCGCGGTTCTATGCCGAAATTACCCGCGTCCGCCAGCTTGTGGACCTTGCCCGCAAGGCGCCTCCGCTCTTGTTTCTGCTTGACGAGGTCTTCAACGGCACCAACTCGCACGATCGCCGCCAGGGGGCCGAAGCCGTCGTCCGGAGCTTGGTTGATCTGGGCGCTTTGGGCTTGGTCACGACCCATGATCTCGCGCTGGCCGACATCGCCGACCGCCTCGGCCCGCGCGCAGCGAATGTTCATTTTGAGGACCGGCTTGAAGACGGCCTGATGATCTTCGACTACACCATGCGGCCCGGCGTCGTCCAGCACAGCAACGCCCTGGCCTTGATGCGCGCGGTCGGCCTGGAGGTCTGACGAGACCAAGATTGAGAAAAGACAGCGCGGATCATCGCCGAACGACCGGCGGCGCGGCATCGGGCGCGAGGCCCACAGGAACCGAAGAGGAGGTGGGCAGCGGTGGCCGTCCGAGTGCTCGGTAGAGGCGAAATTGAGCACGGTTATAGTCAAGGACGGCGTCAAGAGAGTCGGTCCTGGCCTGGGCGAGCCCCTGGATAGGCTGAAGGACCTCGATCGGGCGAGTCGCGCCGGGGAGCCCTGCCCCTCGACGGATATTCGTCAAGTTCAAGGCGAGAGACGCCTGGGCTTCGGGCACGGCCCGGCTTGCCTGTTCCATCCGTCTTGACGCCGCAATCCGCTGCTTCTCAGCCCGCACGACCTCGGAAGCCACTCGGTCCTGCACCTTCAACAGTTCCAAGGTTGCCGAGCGTTGCTGAGCGGCCCGTTGTTTGGCGATGGCCTGGTCGGCAAATCCCAGGTTCTGGAGTTCCCAGTAGAGATTGACGTCGGCGTCGCTCCGCGCCTTGAAGTCGCCGAAGAAGCCGTTGGCGCCACCGCCGAACCCGCCGCCGGAGTATCGGAAGGCGAGGCTGGGGATGAAGGGTCTGAGTTTCGCCTGCTTCAATCGGGTGAGCGTCGCCTGGACGAGGGCCTGGGCCTCCGCAAGCTCGGGACGGTTCCTGAGTCCGGTCACCACCAGTTCGTCAATTGAGCAAGAATCCGGCAGCATGCGGAGCACCATTTCCGGGGGCTCGATCGGAGCGACGACCAGCCTTGGGTCAAGCCTCGTATGGCGGACGAGTTCGGCCGACGCCATCTCAAGCTCGCCCACCGCGAGTTCAACGTTCTGCCGTTGTCGGTCCCGCTCGGTGAGGCTACGGCGATAGTCCGCGTCGAGCCCTGCTCCGCTCCTTGCATAAGACGATGTCAGCTTCGCAAGCGTCTCGGCGTTGGTCGCGGCCTCTCGGGCGATGGCGAGCCGACCGGCCGCTTGTTGCAGGTCCATGTAAGATTCCGCGACGCCGAGCAGGGCGTCGTTCGTCGCTGTCTGGATCGAGGCCCTGCGGGCTTCAACAATCTGCCTCGCGGCCAGCGGCTCAAAGATGGCGTCTGAGAATCGGAGGATGGAGGTCAGTCCGGAGACCTGGGCCGGGCCGCCGGCCGGAACCGGGCCGGAGACGCTCGAACCCGCGGCGGCCGTGCTGCCGAGGAAGAGTGAACTCTTGCTGATGGTTCGAACCTGCCCCTCGACAACCTGGGCCTGGCCGTCGTGCCGAATCCAGTTCGGTCCGATGTAAATGCTCGGAAGCCAGAGCACGCGGGCCTGCTGCAACGCACCGAGCGCTTCGCTCACCCGTTCGCGAGCGATGGCGATGTCAAGGTCACGCGCCCCGGCGAGCCGGAGTGCGCCTGGAAGGTCAATCGGCTGGATCATCTGCCCAGGCACCAAAGGCGTGCCGAGGGCGAAGTCAGGGGGCGTTGCCAGGGCCTCAGGCCGGGGCATCGGCGCCTCGTCCGGAAGGGCCTGGGGGAGTGGATTCGGTCCGTTGCGCGTTGCAGGCCGCAACGGCTCCACCGGGGGAATCTCCCGGGGCCCGGCGGCGCCAAGCATGAAAACCATGACAGCCGGCACGACGAGCCCGGTCTTCCTCCTTGGTGTTTTCATGTTCATCGGTTCTCCTTTGGCCTCGCCGTTCCGCGCCTACTCTTTGTGTCGAGCGTGCCGATCCCGCCGCATAAGCGGGTTGCTCCAAGAAAAAGAGCAGCCGTTCGAGTTGTTCCGACTGGGTCAACTTTTTGGCTTGGCGGTCGCTTCTGGCGGCTTGGTTTGCTCGACAGGTTGGCCGTCGTTGAGCGAGCCTGCGTTTGCCTCGACCACCGACTCACCCTCCTTCAGGCCCGAGAGAACCTCCGTGCGCTTGCCGTCGCTCAGGCCCACCTTGATTTCCTTGCGCCTCGCTCGGCCTTGATCGACGGTCACGCAAAATGACGTTCCTCCGTCCTTGAAAATGGCGGTCGCGGGCAAGGTCAGAGCGTCTGCATGCTCCTCGGCGATGATTGTCGCATAGGCGTAGAGCCCTGGACGAAGGGCGTCGTCCAGGTTCGGAAGGTCGATCTCGGTCAGCAGCGTCCGCGTTGTCGGGTCAAGCGCCCACGCGGTCCTGGTCACCTTGCCCTCGAAGATCTTGCTGTCAAGGGCGAGCAAGCGAACGTGCGCCGGGTCTCCAGGGTTCACGAAAGGCGCTTCCGCCTCGGGAACGCCGACGGAGATGGTGACGATGTCGAAGCGGGCGACGACAAACAAAGGGTCGCCCGTCGGTCCCGGCGTCGACAAATGGCCGGTATCGACATTGCGGCGAATGACGACTCCGTCGTAGGGGGCTGCAATCTTCAGGTAGCTCACCATCGCCTCGGCCCGCTCGGCATCGAAGCGGGCGACGTCAATGTGAGCCATCGCCGTTTGAACATCAGAGCGGGCCTTGTCCAGCAGGGCCTTGGATTCGGCAAGCGCCGCCTCGGCGGACTTCACCCGGGCCTGGACCTCCTCCGCCGTCGCCTCGGCCGCGCTGAGCTTGTTTCTCGTCTCGTCGAGCAGGCTCGCGGTCTGGGCCCGCTCGCGAACCAGTTGCTCGATGCGGGTGAACTCTGAACGCCAACGAGCGACGTCCGCCAGGGACCTGCGGATACCGGCCTGAATCTCCTTGACCTTCGCCTCGGCGCTCGCGACCCCCGCCCTGGCCACCTCGACCGTCGCCTCGGCCTGCGCCTTCTCGGCCCGAGCCTGTTCCATCATCGCTTGTTTCTGCTTTGACTCCGCCTCGACCTCCGGGACCCAAAGCTCGGCCAGGACCTGGCCCGTCTTGACCCGATCGCCGATATCGACCGAGACGGTCCGGACGTATCCGGCGAGCTTCGCGTGGATCGGCGTCGTCTCGGCGGCCTCGATTTGCCCGGGCTGCTCACTTGTCCGACGGAGGGTTGCCCGCTCTGGGATGACCGTGACGACCTTGGTAATCGGCTCAACGCTGGTCGTTCCCGCCCTCGCGACCACCTCGCCGCCTGGCTTTCCGCACCCTGAGCCGAGCAGCGCCAGCGCACTGAAGGCGGCAAGGCTCAGCACCTGGAAGAGTCGTCTCGGTCGCATGGTCAGCACTCCCGTTCGGAATGGCTTGGTTCTCAAGGATGCGGCTCCATCTCGGGAGTTTCGGGCGGCTGGCCGCTCGTAATCGCTTCGGCGGCGGCCCTTGGGGAGTCACCGTTTCCGGAGACGTTGGGCGTCTCGCCCCCTTGGTCGTCAAAGTAGCGGCTCTCCGGGTCGTCCGGGTCCACGGACGCGGAGTGGCGGCCGGTCCACCCCTGGACGAGTGCGAAGACCGACGGAAGAACCAGCAGCGTCGCGAAGGTCGCGGCGACCAGGCCGCCGATCACAGCACGGCCGAGCGGGGCCGACTGCTCGCCCCCTTCGCCCCAGCCAATCGCCAACGGAACCATCCCGGCCGTCATCGCGCAGCTCGTCATGAGAATCGGCCTGAGACGCCCTTTCGCCCCGAAGACCGCTGCGTCAGTCGCCTCGGCCGCATCGTCCAGGCGGTTGCGCTCGGCGAAGGTGACGAGCAAGATGGCGTTCGCGACCGCGACCCCAACGGCCATGATCGCCCCCATGAACGACTGAATATTAATCGTCGTCCCGGTCAGCCAGAGTGCGATGACCACCCCGCAGACAACCGCGGGCGCGGTCGAGATGGTGACGAGGGCGAGCCTGACGGATTGGAAGTTTGCGGTGAGTAACAGCAGGATGACCACGATCGACATCACGAGCCCGACCGAAAGGCCGCTGAGC
>JBDTIR010000347.1:0-7455 GCA_039936275.1 Isosphaeraceae bacterium
GTTGGGCCGCTCGGAGTAAGTCGGTTCCTCTTGGGATTCTCCGGAATTACCGAGGACCGGCTCGCCGCCTTGACCGTGACCAGCCCATTTTCGGCCGCGTTCAGCGTGCCGACCCCCGCGCGGTCGGGATTCAGCACGGCAGTCGATCCGTTCGAGCGTTCGCAACTCGTCACCGGCCTGAACCTACCGGTCTGGACGGTCTACCTGGCTTTGACGCCCTTGCTCTGCCTTGTGCTCTATGGCGTCACGTACCTGGCCTTCCGCTGGCGATGGTGGCGGGCGAGCAATACGATCTGAGCCGATCGTCGAACGGGATCACCATTCCGGATCGGCCTGGACCTTGGGCTCCGCGCTTTTGCCGCTCGGCAAGGTTCCTTGGTTCAAGTACCACATGCCGTCAGGCCCTTTGACCAGGCTGGACTCAACGCGCACTGACTCGATCGGCCCGTCCTCGGTCTTGCCCCGGACGTAGACCGAGATCGTATACGATGCTTCGATATAAGACTTGCCGGCGCTCTTCTCGGCCTTGAAGCTCTCCACCTCGAAGGCCAAGGGGGTCGTCCCTTGCACCCGACCGGCCCGCAAGGCGGCGAGCCGCGCTTTCCAGTATTGCTGGAACTCCGGGAACGACTGGAACTCGGGGGCCGACTGACCGACCGAGCTGAGTAAGAGCCACATCCTCCGAAAATGGGGGAAATGGTGCGAAATCGCGGTGTGGAAGTCCTTGACCGCCTGCTCAGGGGTCATCCGAACCGGCCGCTCCAGGGTGATGACGATCGGGTAGGTCAAAAGCACCCAGACCGCTCCGCACACCAGGACCAGCAGGAACGAGCGGCCCAGGTGGTCCACCGAGAAGGTGAAGTAAATCAAGGCCGCGAACACCAACCCGGCGATCGCCAGCAGGACCAAGGTCGAACCCCACTCGGCCCCTCGCGACCAGACCTGATCGACCCGCGCAGATTCCTCGACGGTCCGGCGCTCCGACGCCTCTTTGGTTTCCTTGGGCGATGGTTTGGCCCGAGGGGCGGGGCGAGGGATCGGTCTGGGAGGTGGAGCCGGTTTGGCGTCGTCTTCGTCGGCCCCCACGACGTCGAACACGTCGTCGGAATGGGATGAGACGTCTCGACTCGCTTCGGTTGAGGCCGGTCGATCAGGCGTCTCATCGTGAAAGAGGGACGCGGCGTCGGCGATCTCAGGGTCGCCATCCTCGGGACGTTGTGCAGACTTCGCCATGAGGTTTGAGGTCCCAGAGACACAGGAGACAGTCGCGTCTGGACATCCATTCATAACTTCAAACTGGGAATTCCAAGTTTGAATCATGATTGGAACGGGCGAATCGGAACGGCCTCCGTCCCTCAAGCGAGGGGGGCTCTTTCGGTTCAATTTTCGCTGAAGTTGAGCGAGCGAAGCAGTTCGCGGTTAAGCGGGTCTTTGATAAACCGGCTGTGACAGGACGGACAGAGGTCGTAACGGAACCCTTTGTAGGCCTGTTCGTCTAATTCCTCCGTGTTGATGCTTTCTTCGCGCTGGAGGAGCTGGGCGACGGCTTCCATATGATCGTCATCAAGGTCGTCCTCCGTAAGCTCGGTAGGGTCGAAACCAGCGTACGCCGCGATCTTGACTACGTAGCGGGGCCCGCCCGAGGCGCTCAGACCCTTGCCACACAGATCACACGTGAAGTGGACCATCCGCGTCACATCCTTCAGTGGGAACCGGTAGAACCTACCGGAAAGAGGTCACCAACTCGATTTTACCCGGACGACGCTCCGCCATCCAAGCCCTTTGGCTTGATTTTTCGGGCCAGGCGAGTTGATCCGACGTCGGCCATCGCCAGGGCGATGACCACCAGCGTCGTCAAACTGATCACCGCCGCGACCCAGACCTCGGCGGGGGAGTAACGCAAGGTTACAACCTTCGCTCCAGGAACCAAGGGGACCGAAAGGAAGGTCCCCAGGTAGGGCACGACAGCAGCGGCCCGGCCGTCAACCTTGGCTGTCCAGCCAGGGTCAAACGTCTCGGGCACTATTCTACGATCGTCGAGATTGGGAAGGGCGTCAATGCAAATTTCTCCGTGACCGGGTTCGAAGCTCGTGAATTTCGAGCCAACGAGCCGGACGACCCACACTGCGCCGACCTGTTCGACCCGTTCAAACAGGCCGGCTGGCGGTGGTGAAGCACCGACGACGGCCGTCACGTTTGCCAGGCGAAGCTGAGCGCGCGCCCGGTTCACGCCTTCCCAGGTGATGGTCCTCCGGCTGGTGTGGATCGGTCGGCCGGGCTCGGGTTCATAGAGCGGGGCGAACCAGGCGAGATTTCGGACCAGCTCGATCGAGTCGTAATTGCGCACGTCGGCCAGACCATACCGCATGGCAATGTTTGGCGGCAATTCCGCCCCCACGGCGAGAATCCGGGCCGGCGGCGCGGCGACTCGGCGCAGGTAAGCGATCACCGCGCTTTCGGGCTTCTGGTCGCGTGGGTCGATCGCCGGATTCAAGCCCAGGCCGAAGCCGAACAGGTCAAGTAAGGTCAGGCCCAGCATCGCGCCCCGCGCGGCGTTCACGCTCAACCAAGAGCGGCGCAAGGCCAGGACCAGGGCGGCCAAGAACGTGAGGTGCGCGGCCGAGATCAAGGTGTATCGGGGCAGGAACCGCAATGCCAGGCTTGTCTGGTGTTCGGCTCGGGCTTGATAGGCGATCGGATCGGCACCTGGCGTCTCGGCTGCGGCCCGGGAGTAATGAGTCTCGGCCTTCGCCCGGATCGCAGGCTCGGCGAACCTCACGCCCACTGCGGCGATCGCCAGGATCACGGCCAGAAGACACCAAGCCTGGGCCAGGCGACTCCAGACGAGCCCCTGGGGCGTGCGGTGCAGCTCGTCGAGGCCGATCCCACCCAATAAGACCAGGCCGAACGCTAACCAGAGGGTCAAGCGACGGTGGTCGATCACGTCGAGCACCGGAACCGCCCGCAGCAGGTTGGCCAAAGGGGGCAGGCCGAAGGCCCCCAAGGCCCCCAGCACGGTCAAACCGGCGAGGAACCGCACGCGAGGCTCTTTTCTCCAACACGCCAGGGCCAGAGGGGCCAGCCAGATCAAGGTCGCCAGGCCGGCGAACCCTCCGGCCGACTCGTTCAGGTTATGCACGCCCAGGGCCTTGGCCAGGTTCGGATGCCCTCGCCGCTGACTGCCGAAGAGATAGGGCAGGGCGGTACACGCCGCATCCAGCAAGCGAGGCGGGGCGATCGCCCAGACCGACGGCCGCTCGGCCACGCGGTCGGTCCAGACCGGGCTGCGCGATAGATAGAACCCGAGTGGAATGATCTCGATCGCCGCCAGGGCCAGGCCCAGTGACATGCCGAGCATCCAGCCTCGAAGTGGACATTGCCCCGTACGTCGTCCGGACTCATTTCGATCCGTCCACCATCGCCAAAGTGCATAAAGACCCGAGGCTATCAGCACATGGGCGCTTGTTTGAACGTGCCCGCCCAGCACGACGAACCCCGCGATCAGGGCCAGGACGCCCACGGTTCTCGGCCTGGGATGGTCAAAGACTCGGTCGGTTGCCAGCAAGAGCCAAGGGAACCAGACCGCGACGCTGGTCACTGGAAATTGCAACCAGACGATCAAGAACCCGCAGAACGGGAAGGCGAGTCCGGCGAACCATCGGCCCCATCGGCCCAAGGCCCACCCCTTGGCCAGAAGGAACATCCCCAGGCCCGCCACCCAGAGTCTGGCGGCGGCCATCCAGGCCAGGGCGTCGGGCAAGCGGCCGAGGTAGGCGATCAGGTGGAACGGGTCAAACACCGCGCTCTGGCCGTTGGCCAGGTGAGGCGCTCCGCAACCGACCAGCGAATTCCATAACGGAAGCCGCCCTTTGCGGAGCATCGACCGACTGAATTCCAGCCAGGGCTGGAACTGAAGCACCGGATCAATCAGGAGCCGGTTGGCCGGTTCGTAACCCGCTCCGTGGACGTCTTGGAAGCTGGCTTGCGCGAAGACGACGTCGGCGGGGCTCAGCACCTTGCCGCCGAACAAGGAATCAGCGAAGAACCCACCCACAAGCACGGCCAAGGCCAAAGCGAACGCGGGTAGCTCATGACGGTGCGGCATGGTCGCAAGGGCCTCCTTGCCCTCGATCCGACGCGGTTGCGAGTCGAAGGATCATCTTGCCAGGTTCCTTCGCCCTTTGGCAAGAGTCTCGATTCCGTTCGAGATCTTTCCCCAACGGTTCAGATGGGCTATGAGACCGGGGTGGAATTGCGGTGGATCACCGAGAACCAGGCCCATGGGCCGCCTTCGCTGAATGAGACGTCCGCCCGGTCAGGGACGACCTCGAACCTCGTCGGCCGGATTTCTTCGATGGTCCAGCCGTCCTCGAAGGTCTCCCGAAGCTCTTGCTCGGAGACGCGCCTCGGCCCCTGCGTGCCTGGCTCCTTGTCGCTGACGCAGAGGAGAACAAGCTGCCCGCCAGGATTGGTCACATGGGCCAAGCCGGCGACGTATCGCGCCCGGTCTTCATCAGAGAAGACGTGGAAGAGGCCGCTGTCGATCACGTTATCAAACGTCTGATCGAGTGTTGTCAGTGTCAGGGCGTCCATGACCTCGAACTCGGCAACCAGGCCGCGCTCGTTGGCTTTGCGCCTGGCCGTCTGGATCGGGTTTTCGAGGAAGTCGATGCCCAAGACGCGATGCCCTCGCTCGGCGAAGAAGAGCGCAAGCTCGCCCGTGCCGCAACCAGAGTCGAGGACCGAACCTTTGATCCGATCGGCGGCCTCGACGAGGTCTCGCTGCGGTCGGCCAATGTCCCAAGGGGGCTTGCCGGCGTACATTGACTCGAACGTCTCACGACTGGGAACGTTGCTCATCACGGTCCTCGATTTCCAGGTTGGCAACGGCTTTCATCGCAGCGTTGTCCAATTACGTCAAATCTATGATTCGGCCGTGGGCGTCAACATTGATCCGCTCAGCGGCGGGACGTTCAGGGAGGCCGGGCATGCGGACAATCTCGCCGGTGAGGGCGACGAGGAACCCGGCGCCCGCGGCGATCTCGATGTCGCGCACCGTCAGGGTGAACCCGCGAGGACGACCGCGGAGCTTGGGGTTGTCCGACAGGGAGTCAGACGTCTTGGCCATGCAAATTGGTAATGCCCCATAGCCGAGCTTGGTCGCTTTGCGGAGCTTGGCCTGAGCGTCTGGAAGGATCGTCACGCCGTCAGCGCCGTACATGGCCTTGGCGATACGCTCGATCTTGGCGGCTGGGGAGATGTCGAGCGGATAGAGCGGGGTGTACGGGGTTTCTGGCGAGGATGCGGCGGCGACGACCTTCTCAGCCAGGTCGATCGAGCCGGCGCCGCCAGCGCCATAGACATCGGCTGTGGCGCAAGGGACGTCGCGGCTTTGACAGAAGGCGTGGACGACGGCCAGTTCTTCGGCGATGTCTTCGCGTCGCTGATTGATCGCAACGACGACCGGCTTGCCGAAGAATGAGGCGGCGTCCAGGTGTGCGGCGAGGTTCTCCAGGCCCAAGGTCACGGCGTTGGGATCTGGGTTTGTCAAATCGCGCAGGCGGACGCCGCCGTGCATCTTCAAGGCGCGGATGGTCGCGACGATGACGACGGCCGATGGGTTCAAGGACGCGGCGCGGCACTTGATGTCAAAGAACTTCTCGGCCCCCAGGTCGAAGGCGAATCCGGCCTCGGTCACGGCGTAATCCGCGTGGGCGAGGGCCATTCGGGTGGCCAGAACGGAGTTGCAGCCGTGCGCGATGTTGGCGAAGGGGCCGCCGTGGACGAACGCCGGGGCCCCTTCGCCGGACTGGACGAGGTTCGGCAAGATCGCCTCATTGAGGATCGCCGCCAATGACCCCGTGACTCCCATTTCCTCGGCCAGGACAGGGCGGCCCGAGCGCGAGTAGCCCACGAGGATGCGGTCGATCCGGCTGCGCAGGTCGCTCGGGGACTCTGCAAGGCCGAGGATGGCCATGATCTCGCTGGCCGCCGTGATGTCGAACCCGGATTCGCGAGGGACGCCGCCGGTCGATGGACCGCCCAGGCCGATGATAATCTTGCGCAAGGCGCGGTCGTTGACGTCAAGCGCTCGCTTCCACAAGACCCGGCGCGGGTCAAGCTCGGTATCGCCGAAGTGGAGACGGTTGTCGATGACCGCGGCCAGAAGGTTGTTCGCCGAGGTGACGGCGTGGAAGTCACCGGTGAACTGGAGGTTGATCGTGTCCGACGGTTCGAGTCGGCTCCTGCCGCCACCGGTCGCCCCGCCTTTGCGGCCGAAGACCGGCCCCATTGAGGGTTGCCGGAGCGCCAGGCAGGCGCGCTTGCCGATCCGGCGCATCCCTTGCGCCAGGCCGATCGACACGGTCGTCTTCCCTTCGCCGGCGGGCGTCGGGGTGACGGCCGAGACCAAGATCAGCTTGCCTGGCGGTCGCTCGGCCCGGGCGCGGTCGAGCGCCTCCAGGCGTACCTTGGCCTTGTCGCGGCCATACGGTTCCAGGTGGTCCTGGCTGATCCCGAGGTCGCGGGCCACATCCGCGATCGGCCGGAGTCCAGTCACGTCAAGGGTCGGCATCGAAGGGGACTCGCTCTGTCATTGAGGGTCGCGAAACGTAAGCGAATTTGTGCGCCAGTTATTGAAAATTGGCTTGGGTGATTCATGGACTCTCGATCGGGTCCGGATCAAAGTAGCGGTCGAGGTGAAGCCAGAACACGCGAGAGTAACGAAACACGATGGCCGTGAAGGGAAGGAACGCCGCCCAAGGCCAGGAGGACAAGTCGATATAAACACCAGTTTGGGAACACGAGATATGTAAGCAATCTGAACGAGGTGATGATGGCGATCCCCATGCCGTAGCTGAAGTGCATCACGCTCGGGAAGTAGCCGGCATCGCACGCGAAAAGCATGTCGCAGACCGGACAGGGGTCGTTCATCGCGAGCGTCCCTCGGTAGATGCGCCCCGTAAAACACCTGGGACAGCGTTGGTGAACGATCGCCCATTGCCGGCTTGGCTCGGCTTACTCCCTTGGCCATTAGTCCCCCCGGGGTCCGAGATGGTTCGCCAGCCAGGAATGGACCTCGCGCCACCAGACGATCCGGTTTGGGGCCTTGAGGATCCAGTGTCCTTCGTCTGGAAAGAAGAGGTAGCGGCTGGCGACTCCTTGACGCTGGAGCGCGGTGAACATGCCGAGCCCCTGGGCGTCCGGGACCCGAAAATCCAGGGCGCCGTGAATCACCAAGGTTGGGGTCTTGAAGTTCTGGACGTAGTGGCTGGGGGACTGGGTTCGGTAAAGTTCCGGCTTGTCCCAGGGGACGCCGCCGAATTCCCATTCGACAAACCAGAGTTCCTCAGTCGTGCCGTACATGCTCTCCAGATCAAAGACCCCGGCGTGGCTGATTAGGGCCTTGAAGCGGTCGGTATGGCCGGCGATCCAGTTGACCATGAACCCGCCGTA
>JBDTIR010000348.1:0-9924 GCA_039936275.1 Isosphaeraceae bacterium
AGATCGGCGAAGGGGGCATGGGGACGGTCTGGATGGCCGACCAGACCGAACCGATCAAGCGGCGCGTTGCGGTGAAGCTGATTCGCGTCGATCGGGGTAATTCGAGGACGATCCTGGCGCGGTTCGAGGCCGAACGGCAAGCCATCGCCCTGATGGACCACCCGCACATTGCCAGACTGCTCGACGCCGGCACGACCGACGCGGGGCAACCCTACTTCGTCATGGACCTGGTCAAAGGGATCCCGCTCAACGAGTTCTGCGACGCGCACAAGCTGAACGTCCATCAGCGCCTTGGCCTGTTCCAGCAGATTTGTTCCGCCGTCCAGCACGCCCACCAGAAGGGGATCATCCACCGCGACCTCAAGCCGACCAATGTTTTAGTCGAGGACCACGAAGGCAAACCGGTGCCCAAGGTGATCGACTTCGGCCTGGCGAAGGCCACGTCGGGGCTGCAACTGACCGAACACTCGTTGTTCACCGCGTTCGGCAGCGTGATGGGTACGCCGCTGTACATGGCCCCGGAACAGGCCGGCTTCAACGCCACTGATGTGGACACCCGGGCCGACGTCTACGCCCTCGGCGTGATCCTCTACGAACTGCTCACGGGTTCCACGCCCTTGACCAGCGACACGTTGAAACGGGCCGCCCTCGACGAAGTCTTGAAGCTCGTCCGCGAGCAGGAAGCGCCGACCCCAAGCAGCCGGCTGAGTTCGGCCGGTTCGTTGCCGAGCGTGGCGGCGAATCGGCAGACCGAGCCGGGCAAACTCGGCCGGTTCGTGAAGGGCGAGCTGGACTGGATCGTCCTGAAGGCCCTCAGCAAGGAACGCGACCGCCGCTACGAGTCAGCCAACGGCTTCGCCAGGGACATCGAACGGTTCCTCGCCCATGAACCCGTGTCGGCCGGGCCGCCGAGTTCGACGTACAAACTCTGGAAGTTCGCGCGGCGGAACCGGGGCCAGGTGATCGCCGCGAGTCTGGTCCTGTTCGCGCTGCTGGCGGGAATCGCCGGGACGACCTGGGGCCTGGTCGAGGCGAAGAGGCAGCAAAAGTTGGCCGTGGCCGCCCAGGTCGCCGAGTCCGAGCGGGCCGAAGGGGAACGCTCGGCCAAGCTCGTCGCGGAGGCGAAAACCGCCGAGGCCGAGCGGGCGAAGGTCCGCGCCGAGGCGGGCGAAAAATTGGCGAGCGACCGGCTCATCGAGGTCGAGGCCCAGAAGAAGATCGCCGTCGAGGAGACGCAGATTGCCCAGGCGGTGCGCGACTTCCTGCAGAACAAGCTGCTGGCGCAAGCCGACACGACGGCGCAGGCCGACACCCTGCTGAAGGCCGGCGAGTCCTCGTCAGGGGCGAAGTGGAACCCGACCATTCGCGAACTCCTCGACCGGGCCGCCCGGGAGCTGGCCCCGGACAGGATCGAAGCGAACTTCCCGAAGCAGCCCCTCACCCAGGCGGCGATTCTGGACACGATTGGTAAGACCTATCTCGGGATTGGTGAAGACGAACCGGCAATCGACTTCCTGAAACGCACCGAAGCCCTCCACCGGAAACACCTCGGTCCCGCACATCCCGACACGCTTACGAGCATGAACGATCTCGCCGATGCCTACTACTATGTCCGCAAGTATGACCTGGCCCTGCCGCTCTTTAAGGAGACGCTCAAACTCCGCAACGCCACACTCGGCCCCGAACATCCCAGTACGCTCGAAAGCATGGGCAACCTCGCCGCAACCTACCTTTATATCGGCAACCGTGACCTGGCTCTGCCGCTCCTCGTGGAGACGGTCACGCTCAAGAACGCCATACTCGGCCCCGAACACCCTGACACGCTCTCCAGCACGGACAACCTCGCCTCGGCCAATCTCGTTCTCGGCAAGTATGACCTGGCCCTATCGCTCTTTGAGGAGACGCTCAAACTCCGCAAAGCTAAGCTCGGTCCTGAACATCCCAGCACGCTCGAAAGCGTGGACAACCTCGCCTGGGCCTATGCGACAGCTGGCAAGCATGATCTGGCCCTGTCGCTCTTTAAAGAGACGGTCAAATTCTACAAAGTCAAGCTCGGTCCCGAACATCCATTTACGATTCGCAACATGAACAACCTCACCAGTTTCTATCTCGATGTGGCTGCCAAGCAAGCGTGGTTGGACCAGGGAACGGAACTTGCCGCCACTTGCCAGAAAGTTCTCCTGGTCTCGAAGGACACGGACAACGTCGTCCTGGCGGAACGCATGGCCAAGGTCTGTAGTCTGCGCCCGTCCGATGACCAGACCCACGAGGCCGCGCTCGTGCTCGCCCGCCGCGCGGTGGAGCTTGGGAAGGGGCATCCCTACCTGCCTTATTTCCAGATGGCCCTCGGCATGGCCGAATACCGTAGCGGCCACTTCGCGGAGGCCGATGCGGCCTTGCTCGCGGCGGCGACGCTCGGAACCAACAATGCGTTTGTGACCGGCACGTCGGCGCTCTACCGGGCGATGACCCTGTTCCGGCAGGGCCAAGCCACCGAGGCCGAGAAACTGGCGACCGAGGCCGTGGCCAAGATGAAGCCGCTTCCCGCTGACGAGACGAATCCCCTGGCCGGCAACGCCTATCACGACGACCTCATCCTCTGGCTGGCCTACAAGGAAGCCAAGGAGATGATTCGGTTCAAAGCCGTCCCGCCGCCTACTGTGAAAGACGATGCGAAATGAGCAATTTTATAATTTATTTATATATAAATACATGCAATTTAAATGGCCTTGACCGGTTCGGGGCCGAGACGGGGCGCTTGCCAAAGTGGCCTCGGCGCGGGTAGGCTCTTTCTCAATGGAAACGAGTGCCGGAGGCACGGCCGCGACCGGGATGTGGCGGCCTACTCAAGGGAGACGACACCCAATGACCGTCGATGATCCGTCCAGGGACGGCGAAGGTGACATTGCCGGGTTCTTGACCCGGATTCAGGCCGGCGACGACGACGCGGCCCGAGAACTCTTGACCCGTTACGAGTCTGAGGTCCGCCTGGTTGTCCGCCGCCAGTTGCCCAGGCTCTTGCGGTCCAGGTTTGACTCCCTGGACTTCCTCCAGAGCGTCTGGGGCAGCTTCTTCCGCAGGGTCCGCGGCGGCCCGACTGAGTTTGACGACTCGCGCCACCTGGTGGCCTTTCTTGCCAGGGCGGCCAAGAACAAGGTGATCGACGAGTATCGTCGCGCCGCCAGCCGCAAGGCCGACATGCATCGCGAGGAACCCCTCTGGGCCGACGGCGACCGCCCTCGCGACCTGGCCGACGGCGGCGACACCGCCAGCCAGCTTGCCGAGGCCCGCGAGGCCTTCGGCAGGCTCCGCGACCTCTTGCCCGAAGACCGCCACGCCCTGCTCGAACTCAAGGCCGAAGGACTCTCCAGCCGCGAGATCGGTCAGCGGCTCGGCGTTAGCGAGCGAACCGTCCAGCGCGTGCTGGAAGACCTCCGCCGACGGGTCGAGCTGGAACTGGAGAGCTAAGCGATGGGCCCCCCGACGACGACCGTCACGGCCTGGGACGAGGCCGCGACGCCCGCGGCCCTGGCCGCCGCCAGACGGTACGAGGCCGCCTGGCGCGCCTCGACCGGCCGCCGCCCCGACCCCCGCGCCTTCCTGGACGACGACCTTCGCAACCAACCAGGCGCCTGGCTGGCTCTGCTCCGCGCCGACCTTGGCCTGCGCTGGGACGACCATGAGAACGTCCCGCTCGAATGGTATCGAGACGAGTACCCTGAACTGACCGACGAGGCCCTGGTCGCCCTGGTCTATGAGGAGTTCTGCCTCCGCGAGGAGGCGGGCGAGACGCCCTCCCTGGCCGAGTACGAAGCACGCTTCCCCCCCCTGGCCGATCGGCTCCGCCGGGTGATCGACATCCACGGCCTGGTGGGATCGGGACAGTCAATGTCGATGCAACTTCCGGATCTTCCGGACGTTCCGTTTCCAGAGGCCGGGCAGACGATCGCCGGGTTCCATCTGGTCGAGGAACTTGGCCGAGGGTCGTTCGCCCGCGTCTTCCGGGCTGAGGAACGCCAGCTCGCCGACCGCTCGGTGGTGGTGAAGGTCTCTCGCCAGGGGTCGAGAGAGCCGCAGACTCTGGCCAGGCTCCAGCATACCCACATCGTGCCGGTCCACTCATACCGCACCGATCCGGCGACCGAGTTGCACCTGCTCTGCATGCCTTATCTGGGTCGGGTCACACTCGCGCAAGTCCTGGCTGATCGAGCGGTTGCGCGGGCACGATCGGGAGCTGAGCTGGTCGCGGCCCTGGATCGCCTGGCGCCTGGCGACGCACCGCCATGCGGTCGGGCACCGGGTCGCCTGGCTCTGGCCGAGCGGCCGTTCGACCGGGCGATCTCCTGGTGGGGCGCCCGGCTGGCCGAAGCGCTTCAGTTCGCCCATGACCGGGGGATCATGCACCGCGACGTCAAGCCGTCGAACGTGCTGGTGACCGGTGACGGCATGCCGATGCTCCTGGACTTCAACCTGGCCTGGGAGCCTCGCCTGGACGATCCCGATCGAGCGATCGGGGGAACCCTGGCCTACATGGCCCCCGAGCACTTGCTCGCTCTGGCCGGAGAGACGGTTGACGTGGACGGCCGCGCCGACGTCTACTCGCTGGGCGTCGTGCTCTACGAGGCGATGGGTGCCCGGCCGTTCCCTCCGCCTGATTCCAGGGCCAGGTCGGTGGGCGACGCCCTGACTCGAGAGGCCGACCGCCGACGCGCCGGCCCTCCCAGGCTGCGCGCGACCTTCCCAGAGGTCTCACCCGCCCTTGAGGTGGTGATCCACAAGTGTCTGGCCGCCGATCCGAACGACCGCTATCCAACGGCCGCCGCCCTGGCGAGCGACCTTCAGGCCGTCGCCGATGGGGCCCCTTTGCGGTCGGTTCGCGAGCCCTTCGTCGGCCGCCTGGTCCGCAGGGTCCGCCGCCATCGGGTCGCCCTGGCCATGGCCGCGCCCGTCCTGCTGGCCCTGGCGGTCGTGGCTTCGGTCCTGGTTCGCGACGAGATGGACCGGGTCCGGCGCGCGGCGGAGTCTCAGCACTGGCTCTCGATGGCCGATGAGTCGTGCCTCGACGACGAGCTGGACCAGGCCAAGGTTCAGTATGACGCCGCCGCCCGCCTGGCCGTCGAGCTACACCAAGGGTGGCGCAGTCAACTGGCCGCAACCCTGGCTCCGGCCTGGCGAAGCCGCGAGACCGATCCCGAACTCTGGGCCTTACGCGGACGGGCCACGGCCAGGTCGCACGTCGTCACCAGGACCCGAGAGGCCAGGACTCGGGCCGACACCCTTCATCGACGAATCGAGCCGCTCCGTGCTCGCCTGCTCGGCCCCAATGGTGGCTCGGAGTCCAATCGTGCCAGAGTTTACGAGACCCTGGCTCCGTTCCGGGTCTTGACCGACCCGGCCTGGACCTCCTTGCCGGACCTGGCCTTGCTCGACGACCCAAGACGCGCCAGACTACTTGACGACGTGGACGACCTGCTCTTCCTCTGGCTGATCGCAAGCGACGGGCAAGACGATCCGAACACGATCCAGGGGGCTGTGGTCCTCTGCGACCGGGTCCAGCTCTTCAGCAGGAACCTTCCCCCTTGGCAGGCATTGCGAGATCGCTGGTCGGCCAGGCTCCTAGGACGCGAGCCCAGCCCTGGACCCGATCTCGACCCCTTGGCCGAGTTGTCCACCCGCGCCTGCGTTCAGTGGGCCTTGCTCCGACAGGTCGAAAAGCGGCCTGAACGTGGGGTCGCCTGGCTAGAGCGCGCGACGGAACTGGAACCACTCAACTCCTGGACACAGGTCCGCTTGGCCTCCTTGCGGGCATCGGCCGGCGAGCCACTTCGGGCCCTGGAACATGCCGGCGTGGCCCTGGCCTTGCGGCCCGACGACCCCGAGGCAAGACTGGTCAGGGCCAGAGCCTTGATCCAACTGGGCCAAGCCGATCGCGCCTGGAACGACCTGGTGCTTGCCGCCGAACAGGCCGAAGATCATCCCTACCTCCTCGCCAGGATTGCCCTGGCCTCCCTTTCTTGCCTTGCCGTAAGCCCCGGTCATCTGGTCGATGCCCTCAGCCTGATCCAGCGGGCCGGGAATGGCTGGCAAGTAGACCCTTGACGAACGACCTTTGGGGTCCAAGATCGCGTCTCAACCCCAGGCCCATTCCCAGGTAGACTGGCCCTCAGGCAGCTCGACCGACCAGCTCAAGCGGCGAGAGACGCGGTCGAAGGCCGGAGGGGGGGCGGCGGGCGACGCGTGCCAGGGGCCGAGGTCCGTCAAGCCCGGGCAGGTCAAGTTGATCTGGAGAGTGACGGGGTGATCGAGCGTCGCGACCAGGGTGAGCCGGTGGCCTGAGCCGCCGACGGGGCGTTCGAGCCGGTAATCGACGGCCCCGCATCGGAAGGGTTGCGAGAGGCCAAGATGCGGCCAAGACGGCGGCAGGGTGGGTTCCAGGATCAAGCGGCGGGCCGGGACGTCGTAGTCGAGCCCGGCCAGGTCAAGCAGGGACTCGATCAGCATAGCGTGCAGGCCCCAGGCGCCCGCGGAGATGGTGAGCCGCTGGTCGGGATCGTCGGTCGTGCGCGGGTCGGGACGGAGGATCAGGCCCAGCGGACCAAGCCGGGCGATCAGGGCGTCGAGCATGGCCAGGGCCCGCGCCCAGTGCCGTCCGTCGCCGGTCTCGCGTCCCAGTTGGAGCAGGTAACGGACCATCCAAAGGGTCGCCAGGCTTGACAGGTCGTGGCGGTATCCGTTGCCCGGTGAGAGGCTCGAACC
The DNA here is from genome assembly GCA_039936275.1 of Isosphaeraceae bacterium. Classification (GTDB taxonomy): domain Bacteria; phylum Planctomycetota; class Planctomycetia; order Isosphaerales; family Isosphaeraceae; genus JBDTIR01. Next base: position 6,757 of record JBDTIR010000348.1, read on the forward strand.
CGGGCGATTCGGGTCGGACGACCACCTGGCCAGACTGTTGGGATCGCTGCCGACCAGGTTGTGCTTGAGGACCGCCTCGGCCAGTCGCCGGACCCGGGGATCGGTCGCTGGTAAGAGCCCGAACGGCACGACCGGGGCCAGGATCGAGACGTCAATGGCCGAGGCCCGCTCGATCTGCTCCTCGGTCGATCCGGTCCAGAGCGCTCGTCGGGTCGAGAGCCGACGGGCCTCCAGGAACGTGCCGGTCTCGGCATCGACCAAGCCGGGGCCCGAGTCATCGACGGCCACCGGATTGAGGATGCCAAGGTTCCAGATCCGGTCGGCCAGGGCCGACCACTTCGCGGCGGCTTCGGGTCGATCGACCAGCTCGGCCAGCCTGCTGGCAGCCCGGAGGCCGGCCACCACGCAGACGTTGCCATAAAGGAAGGCCCCGTAACGGTTGTCCCAGAGGCCGCCAGAGCGGATCAGGCTGATGTCTTCTAGAAGGCTCAAGCCGGGGTGACCCGAGGTCCCGCCGCAGACGGCCGCCGCCTGCTCGACCATACTCCAGTTGGCCTCGACAAAGTCCAGGTCGCCGGTGCGTCGGTAGTGCCGCTCCATGCCCCAGGGGATCACCGCCGTTTGGTCCACGGCCGGCGTCTCCCACTCCGGCCAGCCATCAATCGTGTACTTCTGGAACCAGTAGGTGAACGGCCGCACCTGGGCGCGAACCCTGTTCAGCCACTCGAAGGCCCGACGGCCCACGTGCGGATGCCCGACCCGGTCCAACGCGCCGCCGGCCAGGACCGCGTCGCGAGGCCAGCAGTAGGCGCTCAGGCCGCGGTCGAAGCCCGAGGCAATCGCCCCCCACTTGGCGTCAGCGTGCAAGGCCGCCGCCAGCGACGACCGCCGCAGACTCACGGCGTAGACCGGCCTGGGGAAATGTAAGGTCGGCAAGGGCTCGATGAACTCGTCCCAATCCTCGGCCGTCGCCTGCTCCACTGCGTCGAGGTCGGCCCCTCGGAACCACGCCAGGGCGGGACGAATCCAGTGTTCAAATGTACCCTGATCGCCGCGCCAACCGGTGAAGGCGCCGCTGACGAGCAGGTCTACGGTCACGGGCTCGTCGGGGGGCAGGTCGAGCCAACGGAGCAGGATCGCCTCGTTCGGGCCGGTCGGTTCGCAGAAGGTTTCGCCCCGGCCGTCGAGCGCCAGGGCGAATTCGACGGTCGCGTCCCTGGCCAGCTTGCGGTTGGCGTGACTGTGACCTCGGTTGGTCGCCAGCAAACAGCGGTCGCCGTCGCGCCACATCAGGCCAGGCTCGCCGATCCCGCCGTTAACTTCGGCGTGAACATACACGGCCAAAAGCACCCGACGCGGCGTGGTTCCTTCGTTGTTGATCCGGAACCGCTTAATGTACTGGCCGGGAGACTCGGTCCCGCCGGCCGTGCGGGGCAGGTCGTCCCCCTTGGCGATGAAGTCGGTGGCCAGAACCCGGATCGGGCCGTGTCGCCAGTTCAACTCGGTCACCAGCAGGTTGGTGGCCCCTTGATACCGCTGAAAGACCTCCCAGGAGAGCCGCTCGGAGAACCAGTCGAGCCGACGTCCGGCGGCCAGGCCAGCGACGATGGCGCGGAAGTGCGAACGGCTTTGGGGCTGGTCCCCTTCCGAGGGACGGACGTCGGAATGCAGGCCGACGGTCGGGAAGTAGACGTCGTAGGTCGAGCCCCGGCCATCGACCCTGGCTGTCATCATCCGGTTGCCGACCAGTCCCTCAGGGATCGTCAAGATCGCCCCGGCCGCCTCGGTTCGAGCCGGCAGATTGAGCCGGACAACCACGTCTTGATACGCCGAAGCGCTGGTCTCGTCGGCGTTGTGCCTGGCCATTGATCGGTATCGCAGGCGGACGCCAACGGCTTGCGGCGGGATCGGTACATGCCAGAAACTGTTGACCCCCTTGTTCTCCAGCCAGTAGGCCGGCAGGGGACCCAGCGGCACGTCGTCGGCCAGCACGTCGAGCCAGACCTCCTGATCGGCTTCGATCGGGTGCGTGCCCACGACCACCCAGGACCACATCCCCGCGCGCACCGGGCCGCCATGTCGACCTCGCGCCGACGACTCGATCCAGGTCGCAACCATCAGTTCCCCCCACGCCCCGACCTTGCCACGTTCGAGCTGTCCGCCGAACGGACAATCAATTGTGGACCATCCCGACCGCTGCGCCAAGAGCGCGGACCACTCAATCCATGTCCAATATATTTAAAATAGCGAATCGTTTATAACGTCTTGGCTTGACCTGTCCCGCACAGCCATGCGGGCGTTCCTGACTGCCAGAAGCCGGATCGCCTCGGGGGATCGCTCCCCCGAAGCTCCCATGGATCCGAACTTGTCCAATTAAACCCAATCCAGTATTTCTACTGTTTCGGCGGTCTTGACTTGTCGTAAGAGATTTTGAGACATTGATTTCTGATAAGAATTCGTAACTTCTCAATAACGCCGGGTAACAGTTGGGTGGATCGCGCGCAACGGTGTTGCGAGCGCCAAGAGCGACGACAAGCCTTTTGCCCTTAGACGACTACGCCATCCTCGGCTCCCTTGGGTAACGCTCTTTCCGTGCGGGCCAGCAGCTCTTCCCCTCTCTGGCGGATGAGCGTCGCCAAAGGGGCAATCCGACCCAGGCCCCGTACGCGGTCCTGAAGATACGCCCAGAAGTTGACGCCTAACCGGCGGCATGTCTTTTTCAGACTCGCAAAGGGGTCCCGCGCGCGACGCCCGGACGGACTCCGCGTGCTCCCACTGATCTTCCGTTTCTTGACGTAGTCGCGTACATGCCCTTCGCTGAGGTTGTTGTGCAAGGGGATCTCGGGCCGCTCCAACACGCGGAGCAGATCGGCCCGATGATCCTTCATCTCCTTGAACACCCCGTCGATACTGGGAAAGCCCGTCCGCTTTCCGCACAAGGCGTCAAACGCCGCTTCCAGAACGGGCTTTTGCGATTCCTCCGGCTTCTGGCGATAGGTCTTCAGATCCTGGTAGAGATCCCAAATCTGCTGTCGCGCCTTCTCGATCGCCGTCCGGTGTTCGTCACTGTAGGGAACCACCCGCGCCAAGGGCCGTTCGGCATCGATCCAGCAGGACGCATGGACCAAGACGTCGAACTGCGGGGCCCCGTCGCTGAGGATGGCCAGT
>JBDTIR010000349.1:0-2126 GCA_039936275.1 Isosphaeraceae bacterium
GGTTTGACGGAGGGAAGTGTCTAGAATGTGACGTTTCCCACCTTCCCTAAGCCGAGGTGAGAGGCCGCTCACGAAATTGATCGGTCCCTATTCCATCCGCCCTGGGTCACACTCGGGGAGCCTCTGGGCCGACAAGAATATCTGCCCCACCGTGCCTGCGGCTCGTGACCTGCTGGCGGTTGGCTCAACGCCTCGGCAAGCGACCAAGAAACCGGGCGTAATCGGCCAAGGAGGGGTAAGTCACGGCCAGAGGGTTGGGTCGAACGGGGGCGTTGAGGGAAAGGGCGTCGGCCAGGTCGTAAGGGACTTCGGCGGCCGTGCGGCGCGGGTCGTCGGGAACGTGGAACGACCACGCGAAGGTGGCGAGCTGCCAGCGGAGCGGACCAAGGGCGAAGTCGGCGGGCAGGGGGCGGTCGGCGAGGAAATGGCGGAGCTGGTCGTCCCAGGCGAGGGCACGGGCCGCATCGGGACCGGGCTCGTCAGCAAGGCGGAACCGCTCAACGGCGTTGAGGAGCGGCCCCCGATAGCGGAGGCGGTCGGCCACCAGGATCATCAACCGGGTCGGATTGGCTGCGGGCTCGGCTTTGATATCGAACCGAGCGGCCAGGTCGGCCAGTCCTTCGGCCACGAGCCGTGGATCGTCAGGGCCGAGGTGCTCGTCACGATACGCGGTCGGGTCGGGAGGTTGAACGTCAACAACCAGGGGCCGAACCGGCGGACTGCCGGGCGGCGTCCCCTTGCTGGATGGCTCGGGGCGGTCGGGCCGATCACCGGAACCAACGATCAAAGCAATCGCCCCAGCAAGCACGACCACCGCTGCGCCGAGGATCGCGGCCAGGGTCCGTCGGCGATTTTGGCGGCTCGAGTCGGTGGGGACCGGAGCCCTGAGCAACGCGGCGTCTATATAAGAGGCGTCGAACGCAACGCCCGCGAGTTTTGGTAGGGCCACGAGGTCGAAGCGGTTGCCGTTGCCGAACGCCCAGGTGGCGACTGACGTCCGACGCCTGACGCGCGGGGTCAAGAGTTGCCAGACCGCTCGGGCCAGATCGTCGATCGGCTGATCCGCTTCCAGGGCGACACGGCGGCCTCGCGACAGGGCCGCTGCGATCGGCGCGGCGCGGTCGTCAGGTTTGGCCGTGGAGCAAGCGACGGGCCAGGCGCCGGCAGGCAAGGAGTGCGTGTCGGGGCCCCAGTCACGGCGAAGGGCGGTTTCCAGGGCGAACGGGTCCCACAAGACCTGGCGGGCGGCTCGGGGGCCAAGAAAGAGGGCGTGGAACGCCAATGCGTCCGGCCGCCCTCGATCGTCAGCCCCTGGCGAGCCGACGCCGACGATTATCCAGGGGCCGGACTTCAGCCGCAAGGCAAACAGTCCAGCAGGTTCGGCCACCCCTCGAGGGCGCTCGCCGAACCGTTGACAGACCCGCTGCAACTCCTCAAGCCACTCGGTCCGGCAACCCGGTGACTGGGCGAGTACGGCGTAGCCACGGTCCCAGAACGGAAAACTGCCGTAAACCGCTTGCTCGTATCGAACCTGGGACATCGTGTACGCACAAAGGGGATTGTGGGTTCAAACTCCAGGGGATCTACACCGTCTTTGATCGTCTCGGATGGCGTGTTGTACAACGCCCGACAAGTTCAAAGGCGTCACTCGGGCCTGGGAAGGGTTGGCATGCGGAAGTCGGACGCGAAGGTCAAGGTGGTCCGGCCGCCGCTGGCGAGTCGGATGGTGCCGGAGAGCATCTTGATCGCCAGGCGGTCCCCCTTGGGGCTGTTAAACCTGGCGACGGCGGTGCCAGAACTCGACCAATCGAAATCAAGCACTTCAACAACCACCGGATCGCCATATTTCCACTTGATAGGACGGGAAAAGGTGTAGTCCCAGATCGGTTTGCGCGAGTTGGGGGCCACAGGGGTCGGGCCGTACTTGACGCCGCCGACCCAGAGCACGACGCCCAGATCGGGACCACCGCTGGAGAGCCACTTGCCGACGTCGGGCTCGACCTCGCCGCGACGCAGAACGACGCGATAGGCGCCGGGAACGGACGACTTCTCCCACCAAGCCAGATAGGTCCCGGCCGCTTTGGCGAATCGACCGTCGGGGTTGCTGTTCAGGTACGACCGAAGCG
>JBDTIR010000350.1:0-6423 GCA_039936275.1 Isosphaeraceae bacterium
CCCCAGCCGGGCGACCTGGTGACCGAGCCGCACGACTGGGAGTTCTACTTCCTCGGCCGGATCGAGGGCAAAACAGGCGTCCCCCACCGTGCCACCATCCAGCAACACGACCCATTGAACGTCATGAAGCACATCAACAGTGAAAATCACTGGGTCGTCGGCCCACATGGCCACGCTGATTGATATAATTTCGTTTTCATAATAAATACTCATTAAGATTTTGTAATAACGAACCACGTTTCTCAGATGACCCGGGGGGCCAAAGACCAATGAAGCCGAGACGTTCGCGATGGTCTCTCTGGGTGACGGTTTTGTCGGCGGGCTTGGGCACGTCGGCGATGGCGCATGAGCCGCTGGATTATGTGACGGGGCCGACCCCCGGGCATCCTCACCGCTCTTTTCCGCGCACCCGCGGTCTGCACGACCGGCTGCGTGCGTTCTTCATCGGCCGCCCTGAAGAGTTCGCCGAGCCGCCGCTCGGGGCCGCGCTCTACGGGACCTTGGGCGTGATGAAGTCCAAGGCGGACGCTCATGACTTCATCCTTTATGGGTCGGATTTCGCCGCGGGCTCTCAGGCGCTATCTCCGGCAGGGGTTGAGCGAGTTCGCTTGTTGGCGACCCGGTTGCCGTGTTGGCTTGGCCCGGTGATGGTCGAAGCGACACCCGATCAGCCCGCCTTGGCTGAGCAGCGCCGAGCCGCCGTTCTGGCCTTGCTCCAGGGGTCCGGCCTGCCGATCGTGCCTGAGCGGGTCGTCGTCGGCTTCTCTCCCTACCCGGGGTTGCTCGGGGCCGACGCCGCCAACAATTATGACAACCTGATCCTCCGAGACGCCCGAGCGGCCCGGATCTACAGCCTGACGCCGACCTCGACGACCCCCTTCGGTGCGGGAGCGCGCTGATATGGCTTTGATGCGAACCAAGGAACATTCCTGGATGGTTGGTGCGCTGGGCTGCGTGATGGCGATCGGCCTGACCGGTTGCCATCAATCGTCCAGACGAGCCGAACCCGGCTCGCCCCCGGTCGAACAGGCCGACGCCAAGAAGACGAACGACGGGGTCATTCGCACCGACTTCACGCCCGAGGTCGGCCCGGCGCAACAGGCCAGGGTGTACCTGGGGCTTGGTCGCGCTCATGAGTCGCAAGGGCGGTTTGAGGCCGCCGTGGCCGAGTATCAGCGGGCGATCGACGTCAGCAAGCGGCACGGCAGCCGGCTTGGCGACGGCAAGCGGCCTGGTTCCGATCAGCAGGCCCTGGCACATCGTCGCCTGGGCGCCGTGCTCGACCGGCTGGGCCGATTTGCCGAGGCGGAGACGCATTACCGATCCGCTTTGCGGCTCAGTCCCGACGACCCGAGCGTCTGGAACGACGCCGGTTACAGCGAATACCTTCAAGGACACTGGGACCTGGCTGAGCGCAAGCTCAAGACCGCCGCCAAGCTCGGCCCGAGCGACCCGAGGATTCAGACCAACCTCGGCCTGGCCCTGGCCGCCGCCGGCAAGATTGAGCCGGCGCTTGAGGCCCTGACCAAGGCCGCCGGTCCCGCCGTGGCCCACGTCAATCTCGGATACCTCCTCGCCTCCATGGGTAAAACCGACGAGGCCCGGACCCACTACGCCCTCGCCTTGGAGCTTCAACCTCAACTCGACGTCGCCAAGAGCGCCCTGGCCTCGCTCGACAAATCCAAAAATCCAGGCGTCCAGGTCGCCGGCTCGACACTTTCGGATTCCGGGCTCCGCCGCGCGGCGGCCGATCCGAAATAGCATGTCCGGTCAAAGACTCCCCATTCCGGCACCTGCCTGTTTCCCGGCAGTTCCCTGGATGCTACGCTCTTTTGGGAAGGCCCCGACCTGTTTGAACCTGCCCCGTCATTCCGCATCCAAAAAGGGGAGTTGCCTGATGTATCCCGGAAACCGCTCGCGCCGAGGATTCTTGCAACAATCGACCACCGCCCTGACGCTTGGCGCCGCCTTGCCCGCGTGGTTCGCCCGCGCCGAAGTCGCCCGGGCCGATGAGCAGGCCGGCCGCGCCAGGAAGGACGACGCCCCGATCGTCATGGGAGCGATCGGCACCGGTTCGCGAGGCACGGCGATCCTCCACGAAGCCCACAAAAAAGGGGCAAAATTCGTCGCCGTCTGCGACGTGGACAGCGGCCACCGCGCGCAGGCCGTCACGAAGCTCGGCGAGTGGGGCGCGGAGGGCAAGGTCGATCAATACGGCGACTTCCGCGAGTTGCTCGACCGCAAGGACATCGACGCCGTCACCGTCGTCGTCCCCGACCACTGGCACACCCTGATCGCCATCGAGGCGATGAAGCGCGGCAAGGACGTCTACTGCGAGAAACCCCTGACTCTGACCATCGCCGAAGGACAAGCCCTGGTCAAAGTCGCCGGTCAGAAGAACCCCGTCTTCCAGGTCGGCAGCCAGCAGCGCTCCGACCGCCGCTTCCGCCTGGCCTGCGAACTGGTCCGCAACGGCCGGCTCGGTCCGATCCAGACCGTCGAAACCCGCATCGGTGACAACCCCGAAGGCGGCCCCTATCCCACCGAGACCGTCCCCGAAGGGCTCGACTGGAACTTCTGGCTCGGCCAGACCCCCGAGGTCGATTACGTCAAACGTCGATGTCATTATGAGTTCAGATGGTGGTACGAATATTCCGGCGGCAAAGGCACTGACTGGGGAGCGCATCACAACGACATCGCCCAGTGGGGCCTTGGGATGGACGGCAGCGGCCCGGTCAAGATCGAGTCCACCTGCGACCAACCCAAGCACCTTGAGCCGAACTGCTACAACTGCCCGCCGAACTTCGAGATCACTTATACTTATGCCAAGGACGCCGCCAAATATTGCAGCGAGACCAAGCTCGTCTGCACCAGCAGCGGCGACAACGGCGTCAAGTTCATTGGTGACGACGGCTGGATCTTCGTCAGTCGTGGCAAGATCGAGGCCAGCGACCCGAAATTGCTCGACGAACCGCTCAAGGACGACGCGCTCAAGCTCTATCATTCCGACGACCACATGCGCAACTTCCTTGACTGCGTTCGCAACCGAAAACCGACCATCTGCCCGCCCGAAGTCGGCCACAGGAGCGTGAGCGTTTGCCACCTGGGCAACATCTCAATGCGTCTCGGCGGCCGGACCCTGCAATGGGACCCCAAGGCCGAACAGTTCTTCGGCGACGCCCTGGCCAGCCAGATGCTCCGCCGCGAGATGCGTAAACCGTGGACCCTCGACGTCTGATCCAGGCCGAGTTCCGTGCTTCACACCGGGTTTCTCCCTCTCCCTCTGCCGAGGTATGGACACAACATTTCGAGTTGGTCAACTGGAGCGGTCGGGGAGGAGTCGGGGAAGTTGGTGACGGGCCAGGTCGAGGACTTCCTGCAAGTCGTCGACCTGCATCAGGTCGTCGATCGCTAGCAGCCGCTCCAGTCCGGCCAGCAGGGCCGGGGCCGTTGACTCGACCCGATGTTTCATCTGTCGCCCGGACAGCCGGACCAGGATGACCCAGAGCCGCGATGCGCCCGGCGACTCGTCACGCCGCAAGGTGCCAGACCGTCGGACAGGCCATGCTCGCCTGGACCCGCCGACGCCCTCAGTCGGATTCACCACGCCTTACGTCCTCCTGTTCGGCCGCCCCCCGACCGCCGTCGAGACAAAAATCGGCCTGCGCCTCCTGGGCCAAGGGGATGAAGCGGCGTGGTTGGCGTTCTGCCAAGTGCTGCTCTATACTAATGAATTTATATATTTTTAATAATGGTCAAGAATGAATCATTTTACGAACAAGAAGGGGTTCGACGCCATCCGGGCGACCCCATCTTGGCGGTTCCGAGGCAGCCAACCTCCGGACCCTCGCAACCATCCTTTCGGGGCCTATTTTACGACGCTTTCGCCCGAAACGCCCAACCTCGCCATTCGGCTGCGCATCCCTCGCCGAAAGCTGGAGTATCACTTCTCCTTCGTGGATCAGAATGACCTGAGTCCCCTGGATAATGACCGTGGGGAATGGATTTTCTACTCTCCCACGGATTATGATGTCGTTAGGGCACGGCAGACCGCTCATGGAAGGACGTACGAGTCATGATTGGCGGAACTGATCTGGTCTTCTGGATTCGTGACGACGTCCCGGCCGCGGACGTCATCCTCCGAACCGTTCGCCGCAAGTGGCCTGACTATGTGTTTCAAGACGCGGATGATCCGTCGATGCCCTCGAAGAGTGCGCGGGGATGGCTCCCAAGGCCGTCGGGGCGGGAGTTTTTTATCTATTATGATCTGGCCGCCGCGCGCAGTTGGCATGAGGACGGGGCCACGTCCGAGAACCTCAATACAATGATTTACGTCGTCCTCGGCAATCGCACGAGACCCGCCGCCAACCTTCGGTCGATTACGATCGTCTGTGGCGAATTGTCGGGAGAAATGAGGGCCCTGATGGACGAGATTCAAATGTCCATTATGGATATTACCCGGAGTATGCGCGGATTGATGGAGAAAGATGCCGCATGAGCGTTACATCAATACAAGATCGGCTAAAAATCGCGATTATGACGTCTGGTGAAACCTGGCTGCCTGAATCCCCAGAAGCGGTCCAACGACAACTTCTCGATCAAATCGCCCAGGAGATCGGCGCGTTTCAGACGGAATACAAGAAGCGTTTCGGAGACGAACCCGATCCCTTCGGACTCCTTGCAACCGATCCATTGATGGGGAGGGCCTTTTTCCAGATGGATACGCTGCGGACCTCGGTGGAGATCAAGATTATGGTCTGGCGGTTGCTCCTTGGCTGCGAGTTCCGGCGTATCCACTTCGATTACGACTCGGACGGGAAAACAGTACTCACGTTTGCTCTCAAGACGCCCTACGGAGAGGAGGAGCATTACCGGGGCGAACCGTTCCGGGATTTCGGAGTGCTCCGACACCTTGGCATGTACGCCACTGTACCGGACAACCAATTTCGTGTTCAGGGTTATTATGCATTTAAATAAAATCGATTATTTGAGTGCGAAAATGATTGGACGCAGACGAATTCTTTCAACAGTTCGCCATCAATCATAACGTCGCTTGTCTGCAAATAAATACGGGTGAGCAGAGGCTCTCGCGACCGAGTCTGGGGTCGTTGTTGACCTATGGCCTGGGAAGCGAGAATCAGGACCTCTCCGGCTTTGTCGTCACCAGCCCCAGTCGGCCGGCGCAAGGGGCCCCTTTGTGGAGTTCCAGCTACTTGCCGGCCGCGTATCAAGGACCCTTGATCGCCAACCTCAATCACCCCTTCGGCTTCACCCTGTGGCTCGCCGGCGTCGGGGTCAAAAGGGGGGCTCACCTTCGGCGCGACCGATGAGTTCGGCTGGCATGCCGTCGAGGATAAGGTCCACATCCAACGATCTTCACGCCACGATTCTTCACCTCATGGGCATCAACCACGAACCTCCGACCTATCGTTATAGTGGCCGTGACTATCGCTTGACCGATGTCTCTGGCCAGGTCGTCGCCGAGATTCTCGCCTAAAACAATCGGATTCATCGCGAGGAGAAGAACCCCGGTTGCCTCATGCAAAGAGACCCCGCCAGAAATCTCAAAAATTTTTCCGGCCATGGCTTGATTTCAATGATAAGATTGAAACGGTCCAAAGCCACCGAGTCCTCCCCAACGACGCCGTAACGCTTGAGCGACCGTGCCATGTCAACGCATCTTCACATTCCATGCCCCCAGTGTCAAAATGCCTTGAAGGTCCGGCGCGAGTACCTCGGCCGTCGCGTGCAGTGTAAGCACTGCACCCACATCTTTGAGGCCCTTGACCCCGCCGAGCCGTCCTTGGCTGGCGAGGAGACGTCGTTTGAAGAACTCTTGATCAGGGAATTGGACCAGGACCCCGAGCCCGCTCAGGTCGAGGTCGAGGTCGGCCAGGCGTCGCTGTCTCGGCGTGATTCCGATGAATATGGCGAACCCTTGCCGCCGCCAGGCTCGTCAGACCGGCTCGGCCTCTCCCTTCCCGAGCACGACGAAGACGACAACGGCCATCAGGAACGCCAACGCTCCGAAGAACTTCAACAGGAGTTGGTCGCGGCCCAGGGCGAGTTGCGCGCCCTGCGATCTCAGGTCGATCGTTTGAACGAGCGCAATGCCTGGGCCGATCGTCTGGAAGAAGAACTGAACGACGCCAAGGCCCGGATCGAGACCTTGCGGGCTGAACTTCAGGACTCCTCCACCAGCATCCTGCCGACCAACCTTCCCGCCCTTGAGGCCGCGGCGCAGGAACACGCCAGCGTCCTTGCCGACCGCGACCGCTTGAACGCCGAAGCTGACTCCCTTCGCGCTCAGCTCAAATCGATCGAGGGCCGGCAAGACGACCACACTCAGCTCGCGGCGCAGGAACACGCCAGCGTCCTTGCCGACCGCGACCGCTTGAACGCCGAAGCTGACTCCCTTCGCGC
>JBDTIR010000351.1:0-3639 GCA_039936275.1 Isosphaeraceae bacterium
GATGGGCCCCGGGCGACCGTCGGGCAGGCTCCAGAGGCGGATGAGCTGGTCGGAGCCTGACGTGGCCAGACGCCGGCCGTCTGGTGAGATAGCCAGGCCCCGGAGCCCGCCTTCGTGCCGGCCGAGGACCAGACGGGTCTGACGACTGGCGAGGTCCCAGAGGCGTGCCGAGCCGTCGAGGCTGCCGGAGACCAGGGTGCGGCCGTCCGGGGAGAAGGCCAGGGTCGTGACGGTCGCCTCGTGGCCCCGCAGCGTGGCAAGTTCCTGGCCGTTGGCCGGGTCCCAGAGTTTGACCGTGTCGTCGTTGCCGGCGGTGGCCAGAATGTGGCCGTCAGGAGAGAAGACCGAGGCCCAGGTCTCCTCCGCGTGGCCGAGCTGGGGAGGCTCGGGCGCCAGTTCGAGCCGCCAGAGCCGCACTACGGGATCACTGCTGGAGAAGATTAAATGACGGCTGTCAGTAGTAAAAACCGCCCTGTGGCGGAACCCGGTCGGGTACGGATAGGTCCGACTCGCGCCGCTGGCAAGATCCCAGACGACGACCGTGGTATGGCTGACCGCCGCCAGGGTCTGACCGTCCGGAGAAAGGGCCACGGAATCGATCCAGGGAGGGGGTGCCTCCAGAGCCTTCTGGGGGTGGCCGGTCAGGGCGTCCCAGAGATCGAGACGCCCTTCGGGATTGGTGGTGACGAGGGTCTGGCCGTTGGGCGTGAGCAAGACCTGTTTCACCCCGTAATCCGTCTTGAAGCGAACCAGGGGCCGTCCCGAGGGGAGTTCCCAAGACTGGGCGTCCTTGGTTTGGCCGCCCGCGAACAGCCGACGGCCGTCGGTGGAGAACGCCAGGCCTCGCGAAGAGAGCGGCCCCCCTTGGCAAACCACCGAGACCCGACCGTTCGCCAGGTCGCGAAGGCAGACTTCACCCTTGGTATCGGCGGTGGCCAGGCTTCGGCCGCCGGGTGCCAAGGCGATCTCGTCGATGTCTGGGAGCGACCACCGCAAGATCGGCGGCCCTGAAGGTCGAGACACGTCCCAGACCTTGAGCACGCGGTTAAGATGTGTACTTGTGTTTGTGTTCATGTTGCAGAGCGCGGCCAGGGTTGAGCCTTCGAGTCCGAAGGCGAGGGCGTGAACCTCGCCGACTTCCGCCGGCAAGGTCGTCAGGCTTCGGCCGGTCGCGACGTCCCAGAGGATGACCTCACTGGGCCGGTTCGGGCTGTAATCCGTCGAGGCCAGGATACGGTCGTCCGGTGAGAAGGCCATGGAACCCACTTTCCTGGTGCCAGGTCCCGAGAGGACGGCCCGCCTTGTACCGTCGTTCAGGTTCCAGAGGACCACGGTGCCGCCGTTGTCGCCGGAGGCCAGAAATCGGCCGCTGGGCGAGACCGCCAAGGGAAACACTTCGGCTTGGTGCCCACGAAGCAAGAGGATGTCTCGGCTAACCAGCCGCCAGAGATAGGCCCAGGAGAACCTTTGAGGGGCGTTCGATCCCGATGTGTCCCGTAGGTCGCCGAGCAGTTCTTGCGCCTGCTCGACGTGCCCCTCTTCCCAGTCGCGGTGGGCCATGCGGACCAGGGCTGCGAAGTGATGCCGTTCCAGACGATGGGCGCGGTCCTCAGCCAGGGCGCGGAGCGTTTCGGCCTCGCGGGCGTTGCGGTCGGCCCTGCCTTTGGCGCGGGTCAGAGCCAGGTTATGCTGATGGAGCCAGGCGTTGGTCCAGAGCGTGGCGGCGACGGAGCCGACGGCCGCGACCAGCAAGACGGCGACCAGGACCGCCTGCGCCGGTTGCCGCCGAGCCCATTTCTCCAGGCGTTCCCAAATGGAGGTTGGCCGCGCCGCGATCGGCCGTCCGTTGAGGAACCGCCGCAGGTCGGCCGCGAGGGCAGCGGCCGTCGGGTAGCGCTGGCGATGGTCCTTACGCAGGCAGGTCATGACGATCGTTTCAAGGTCGCGCGGCAGCTTTGGCCGCAACCGTCTGGGAGAGACTGGTTCCTCGTTGACGACCCGCCGCAGGGTGTCAAACGGGGTCTCGCCGCGCAAAGGGGGCTGGCCGATCAAGACTTCGTAGAGGACCACGCCGAGGGCGTAGACGTCGGTCGGGGGGCCGATTCGTTGCATCTGCCCTTCGGCCTGCTCGGGGGCCATGTAAGGGGGCGATCCGGCCGCTGGGCTGGCGAGGCTCTCGTCTTGCGGACTGTCAAGCAGTTTGGCCAGGCCGAAGTCGGTGATCCGAGGAACGTACCAGGCGCCGATGTCGAACTGGAGGGCCGACAGGCCGCGAGCCGACGCCTGGAGCAAGACGTTGCTCGGCTTGAGGTCGCGGTGCAGGATGCCACGGCTGTGGGCGTGCTCGACGGCTTCGGCCAGGGTCGCCAACAGATCGGCCGCCAGGCCGGGCGGAACCGGCTCGGCGCGTTCACGGAGCCAGGCTGCCAGGGTCGGCCCCGCGCAGTAGGCCGAGGCGATGTAGCCGACCGGGCCGACCTCGCCAGCCTCGTAAACCGAAACCAGGTTGGGATGGTCCAGACTGGCCGCGGCCTGGGCCTCACGCAAGAACCTCCGACGCCCCTCGATCGAGACCAAGAGTTCGGGTCTGGGGACCTTCAAGGCGATCTTGCGACCCAGGGTTGGATCTTCAGCCAGGAAGACGACCCCGAAGCCGCCGCGCCCTAACTCCGCGATGATGACGAACCGGCCGAACCGCGACGACATCTCTCCCTTGACGGGGACGGTCGGCGGTTCGGCCGCGCGCGGCCAGACCTCTTCAAGCTGGCGGAGGCAGTCGCGGGCCTCGTCCAGGGGGTCTTCCCGGTCGGTCGGCCAGTCGGCGGTGTCGCCCGCGGCCAGCCTTTGGTCATAGTCCAGAAGCGACTCGATCAGATTTTCGTCAAAGGAGTCCGGTTCATCGGGGGTCATGAACGGGCCCCAACTCCTGCCGAAGCCGGACCAGCGCCCTCGGCCAGAGCTTGCGCGCGGCTTCGGCTGAGCATTCGAGACGGTGGCCGATCTCCTCGAAGCTCAACCGCTCATGATGGTGCCAGAGCACGACGCGGCGATACCGCTCTGGCAGGCGATTCAGGGCGTCGAGCATCGCCTGTTCCCGCTCGATCCGTATGACGAAGCCGCTGGGCGAGGTCGCGTCGGCCGGCAGGGCTTGCAAGGGGTCGCTGGCCCCGTCCTGGATGGGCGGCAAGGCGACCTCGCGCCCGACCTGCCGCTTGCCGACCTCGCGGTAATGGCGACGGAAATTGGCCAAGTTGTTCTTGAGGATCACCCCCAGCCAGGCTTGCAACTCGGCTGGCGACTCGCCAACAAACTGCCCGAAGTTTCTCTGCGCCCCCAGGAAGGTCTCTTGCACCAGATCCGACGCCCCGGCCTTGGCGATCAGGTCGGTCCCCAGATCACGCCCGGCGACCAGTAACAGATAGTCGCGGAACGACTCCAGGGCTCTTCCCAGGTCCTCCGCGCTCCCTTCGCGCGCCGCGGCGATCCAGTCGTCGATGTCTGGATGGAAAGCCAAGTCGTGCTTCATGAGTCATCTCGTCGAAGGTTCATCCTCGCCGACGCGCCAAATCCGGCCGACACTCCTATCATGATCACCCGGTCGCGGGCAATCAAGCAGATGAGTCTCTTCCCTTTCAAGAT
>JBDTIR010000352.1:0-6524 GCA_039936275.1 Isosphaeraceae bacterium
ACGTCGAGCCATGAGCGATCTCCTTGGTCCGGCCATTATGGCAATCGGACGGGTGAGCGCCCACTCTTCGTGGGGAAGGTCAAACCACCTTTTGGATAAATAAGTTACGTCGATTCTGGAACCCACCGAATGACTTACCGGGTTGGTGTCGATCTCAAGGAAAGACCAGCCGTCGAGGTCGGCGGGCGGGCTCAATCATGGCAGCTTGACAGCAGGGCGGCCGGGCCGCGACAATCCGGCTCGCGTTTCTGTAACGGCTTCCCAACCAACGACCTTCAACGCCTGGCTCATGACCGATCCGACGACCCGCCCCTTGGACTCGACGGCCCTGGCCGGGGCGTTCCTTTGTTGCGCCCTCTGGGGCGGGAATTCCGTGGCGGTCAAGTACGCCGTGCCCGACCTCCCTGCCTTCGGCTGCGCGGCGATCCGGTTCCTGCTCAGCCTGCCAGTGATCGCCCTGGCCTGCTGGAAGGTGGGCCAGCCCTTGACCGTCCCTCGACCGCTCTGGGGTTTGCTCATCGTCAACGCGCTCCTGGCGGTCGTCCAGATCGGCTCGTTCAACTGGGGGACCAGCCATAGCCTCGCCGGGCGGTCGTCGGTGTTCATCAACGTCTACCCATTGGTGGTCGCTCCACTGGCCTGGTTAATTCTGGGCGAATGGATGGGTAAAAAGGGCATATTGGGTATCTTGTCGGCGGCGTCGGGGGTCGTGCTCTTGCTCTCGGCCTCGTTCTGGATTTCGCCGGGCTCCCGCGATGACGGCTCCTTGGTGGGTGATCTGGTCGTGCTCGGTTCCGGGGTCTTGTTCGGGGTCCAGACGATCGTCCAGAAGAAGACCTTCCCGTTGATTCCACCGGCCACGCTCTTATTTAGCCAATCGGTCCTGGCCATCCCCGTGTTTCTGGCGTACAGCGGCCTGTTTGAAGGGTACGACACCTATCAAGGCACGCCTCAGGCGATCTGGGGCGTGCTTTATCAAGGCCTGTTGGTCTCTGGTGGATGCTTCACGGGCTGGATGCTCTTGTTGCGCCGCTACCCGGCAGGCCGCCTGGCGACCTTGGCGTTCGTCACCCCGTTGTTCGGCGTCCTGCTCGGCAACCTCACCCGAGGCGAGCCCTTGACCTGGCAACTGCTCGGCGGCGGCGCCCTGGTCGGTGTTGGCATTTATCTGGTCGCCACGGATCGCAAGTAAGTCGCGGGTCGTGGGTCCTGGATCGTGTTTGCAGTAGGCGTGGGGAACGACCATACTTGAGGAAGGGCATCCCGCCCCGACCTGAAAATCGCTAGAAGTAGAGTGGCGGTCTTCGCGTCGATCAAAAGTAAGGGACGGCCGATCCAAACGGAGAGACGTCCCCGCGTTCCTCTTGACCTGACTGCCGAGAACCACTGCCTACTTCTTCTAAAGGAGGTCATGATGCATACGAGCCTTCGGCGGCGACAATTCTTGCAGACGGCTTCGGCCCTCGGTCTGGGGGCCGGCCTGACGAGCATCGACGGCCTGGGGGCGATCACCCCGGCGAAGGCCGAAGACATGGTCGTCGGGCCCGACGCGGTGCGGTTCCGGCCCGAGATTGAGCCGGTCGTGCGCTGGATTGAAGAGACCCCGCGCGACCGTGTGCTTGACGTGGCTGTGGAGCACCTCAAAGCGGGCCTATCGTACCGCGACCTGCTCGGCGGCCTGTTCCTGGCGGGGATTCGCAACATCAAGCCCAGGCCGGTCGGCTTCAAGTTCCACGCGGTCATGGTCATCAACTCGGCCCACCTGCTCGGCCAGTCGGCCCCGGTCGGTGACCGGCTCTTGCCCTTGTTCTGGGCGCTCGACAACTTCAAGAACTCGCAGGCGCAGGACGTCAAGGAAGGGGACTGGACCCTGAACAAGGTGGACGAGGCCCACCTGCCCAGTCCTTCGCAGGCCAAGGCCGCGTTTGTCAAGGCGATGGAAACGTGGGACGTTGACGCCGCCGATACCGCCGCGGCCGCCCTCTGCCGGACCGCGGGTGCTGCCGAAACCATGGAGCCCTTCTGGCGTTACGGCGTGCGCGATCATCGCAATATCGGCCACAAGGCGATCTTCTCCGCCCAGTGCTGGCGCACCTTGCAGGCCATTGGCTGGACCAACGCCGAGCCTGTTCTGCGGTCGTTGGCGTTCGCTCTGCTCGACCTTCAAGGTGACTCGGACCACGCGCCGGAAGGCCCGTACAACGCCAACCTGGAGAACGCCGAGAAGGTACGCGACGGCTGGCAAGTCGGTAAGGCCAGCCCCGAGGCCACCCGCGCTCTGCTGGCCAGCCTCCGTACCGCCAAGCCCGAAGACGCCTCCGCCGAGGTGCTCAAGCACCTCAACGACGGCGTCGCCCCCGAGGCCCTCTGGGACGCCGTCACCCTGGCCGCCAGCGAGATGCTCTTGCGCAACCCTGGCATCGTCGCTCTGCACGCGATGACCTCGGCCAACTCCTTGCACTACATCTACGGCGCCAGCGGCGACCAGACCACCCGCAAGCTCGCCCTGCTTCAGGCCGCCGGCTGGATGCCGTTGTACCGCTCGCGGAGCAACTCCAAGTCGAACCTGGAAATCGACGCGATTGAGGCCCAACAGCCCGAAGGCTCGGGAGAAGACGCCCTGCATTCCGTGTTCGCCGCCGCGCACAAGAGCCGCGACGAGGCCGCCGCGAAGGCGATCGGCTACTTCAAGAGCGGCGGCTCGCCCGAGCCCTTCTTCGCCGTCGCCCGCCGCCTGATCTTCCACAAAGGCCGCGACAGCCACGACTACAAGTACGGCGCCGCCGCCTGGGAAGAAGTCCGCCTCGCCTCCGATCCCAGGTGGCAAGCCCCACTCGTCGCCGCTACCCTGGCCCAGCTTCCCGACCCAGAACGACCCGACAGCCCGCTCATGAACCGCGCAAGACAGGCCGTTGGCCGGGTGCTCGGCGAAGGATAAAGAAGGGGATTTTTCACCGCGGACGAACATGGATCATTGAATTAGCCACAGATGAACACGGATCATTGTTATTTTGAATTGATTTGTGTTAATTTGTGGCTATGACATCTTCTGATCGGCCACTAGCGCCTTGTATGCAGCCACGGCCATGCGGTCGCAGGCCTCGTTCTCGGGGTGGCCGTTGTGGCCGAGGACGTGGTTGACGCGGACCTGGTGACCCGCCAGGAGTTCGTCGAGCCGTCGCCAAAGGTCTTCGTTCTTGACTGGCTTGTACTGGCTACCTTCCTTGCGTTTCCAGCCGTTGGCCTTCCATTTGGGCATCCACTCGGCGATCCCTTTGGCGACGTACTGGCTGTCAGTCACCAGCTCAACGCGGCATGGGCGTTTGAGCGAGGCCAGTCCTTCGATGACGCCGGCCAGTTCCATGCGGTTGTTGGTCGTCGCCGGCTCAGCACCGGCGGCGTCGGAGGTCCGACCGGTGGCCGGATGGTTGAGGATATAGGCCCAGCCGCCAGGTCCGGGGTTGCCGCTACAGGCGCCGTCGGTATAGAGGCGCACCAGATCGGTCGGGGCCGAGGGGTCCATCGCCATCGGTCAAAAGTCTCGCGCAGGGGAACGGTCGGTGATCGAAAACCGGCACACGCGCCGGATGACCCGCTGATTATCGTGGTTTTGCCGGTTTGCCGAAAGCCGACCGTTCGCCAAAAGAGCGTCAATACTTGCGGACCACGCCGACAAGGACGCCCAGGATCGTCACATGATTGCGGTAGATTGGTTTCATGGTGCTGTTGGCCGGTTCCAGGCGGACGCGGCTCTTTTCGCGGTAGATTCGCTTGAGGGTGGCACCGCCGTCGTCGTCGAGCACGGCGACGATCTGGCCGTCGTGGGCTTGTTCCTGGCGCTTGATAACAACGTAGTCGCCGTCGGCGATGTGTTCTTCGATCATCGACTCGCCGGTGACCTGAAGGACGAACTTCTCTTCAGTGTCTTCCCAATCCTCGAAGCCAAATTCTTCGGCGTTCTCGATCGCTTCCAGGGGCTGGCCGGCGGCGATCCGGCCGAGCAGCTTCAGGCCAACGGGACGGATGCCGGTCGGGTCCTGGAGGAGCTGAATGGCCCTCGACATGTTGGCCTCGCGGTGGATCAAGCCTTTCTTCTGGAGGGCTTTGAGGTGGCACATCACGCCGTTGGGGCTCTTGATCCCAAATTCGTTGCCGATCTCGCGGACGGTCGGACCGTAGCCGCGCCCCTGGATCTTGTCCTTGATGAATCCGTAGATTTCTTTTTGGCGGGGGGTCAAGGCTTCAAGGTCGGCCATTGGATTCTGGCTCCAGGTCATTGAGGAATGTTGTCGCGTTGCCAAAGGGCCTTCTGGTGCGAACGCACGATCACCAACTGACCCTTTGCCCGCTAATGTACACTAGTCGGCTAGTACACGCGAGAACAATTTTCAAAAATCTTTTGGAACGTCCGGACGGCTTGCGTCCTGGACCTGGACAAATTAAGGTCGAGGCCCATCCGGTCCTTCGAGCCCCAAAGGGAATGTTTCGATGCCCGAAAATCCGACCCGAGTCCTGGCGATCCATGCCCACCCTGACGATATTGAGTTCCAGTGCGCCGGGACTTTGGCCTTGTTGGGGCGGGCTGGCTGTCACTTGACGGTGGCCACCATGACCCCCGGGGACTGCGGGAGCATGGAACTCGACGCCGAGGCGATCGCCGAGGTCCGCAAGGGCGAGGCGAAGGCGGCAGCCGACCTGATCGGGGCCGATTACCTCTGCCTGGAGTTTCGCGACCTGGCCATCTTCAATGACGACGACTCGCGGCGGCGGATGACCGAGGTCGTGCGTCGATTACGCCCGGACCTCATCCTCACGGCCCCGCCGGTGGATTATCTGTGCGACCATGAAATGACCAGCCTGCTCGTCCGCGACGCCTGTTTCTGCGCCCCGATTCCCAACTACGCCACGCGCCAGTGGGAGCCGGCCCCTCCGTTGGCCAGGATTCCCCATCTCTATTTCGTCGACGCCATCGAAGGGTCCGACCGTGACGGCAACCCGTTGGCATACGGATTTCATGTGAACGTCACAACGGTCTTTGAAACCAAGCGGGCGATGCTCGCCTGCCACGCCAGCCAACGCGATTGGCTCTTGAAGCAGCACGGCATCGACGAATACCTGGACAGCCAGGCCAAGTGGTCGGCCCACCGTGGGGCCGAAGTCGGCGTGGCGCATGCAGAAGCGTTTCGCCAGTACCTCGGCCACGCCTACCCACATGATAATTTCTTGCTGACCTTGCTTGGTCAGGACGGCCGAGGAGGAGCGATCAAGAGCCTTTGAGCGGTTGTCGGCCGGATCAACCTCATTTTGAGGCCGGCTCAGCCAGGGGGCGGACCTGGACCTTCCGGAAGGCGACGGGTCCGTGGTCGGCCTGGAGCATGATCGGCCCTTTGGGAACTTCCGGCTTGTGCCAGGCGTGGCCGGTCGCGTAGAGCAGCTCCACGTCGTCCTGCACGACCTTGCCGTTGAGCACCACCTTGACGAACCGGGCGTTGGTCGTTTTCTTGCCGTCGGCGTCAAACCGGGGGGCAAGGAAGGTCACGGCCAGGGTCTGCCACTCGCCAGGAGCCTTGCTGGCGTTGACCAAGGGGGGGAACCCATCGTCAATCTGGTGATATTTGGGCAAGAGTTCGGCCCTGGGATAAATGCCGCCAAGATCGTTGGCGAGCGGCTTGGCCTTACCCCAGCTATCGGCGATCTGGATCTCATAGAGCCCTTCGAACTTGACGCCGGAGTTCGAACCTTTGGGGACCAGGAACTCACAACGGAACTCGAGATCGCCGAACTCGGCCTTGCTGAACAGGTTCTTGGTCCGGCCGGTCGGACCGTTGACGATGACCCCTTCGCCAGGCTCGACCACCAGCCGTTTGGGGTTCTCCGGATTGAGTTTCGCGCCGCCGCCGACCTTCCAATCGCCGGTCGGGGGCTTCCAGGCGTCCAGTTCATGGCCGGGGCCAACCAGCGTCACCCAACCGTCCTCGGCGGCCGTTGCCAGATTGGGCAAGCAAACGGCCAGAGCCAAGGCGGCGAGGAACGTCCAACCGGGTAGGAATGATCGCATTAGTGTGGCTCACGACGCGGAGTGATCGATCCAACAAAGAGCGGAGGGAGGGTTCCGCTCGATCGTAAAGCAGCCTGCCGGAAATGCAAGAGATTTCCCCACAGACCGAATCAACAGATCAACCTTTTTCATCCTCTCGATCAAGCATGTCGGCGCTGATGCTCCGTCTCCATCTTCGGCAAGAACGCCGCCAGAAGTCCCAGCGCGGGCAGATACGAACAGATGTGATAGACGTATTCGATGCTCGTCTGATCGGCCAACCACCCCAGGCCCGCCGCACCGACGCCGCCGATCCCAAAGGCGAACCCGAAGAAAAGACCCGAAATCATCCCCACCTTTCCAGGCACAAGCTCCTGAGCGAACACAAGGATCGCCGAGAAGGCGGACGCCAGGATGATCCCGATCACCACGCTGAGCACCGCGGTCCAGTACAGATTGGCGTAAGGCAAGGCCAGGGTGAACGGCA
>JBDTIR010000353.1:0-6604 GCA_039936275.1 Isosphaeraceae bacterium
GCCCCTTCGATCGGCGGCGGCGTGACCCGGTAGAGCTTGCCGTACTGGTCCGAGACGATCAAGCGCCCCTTCGGGTCCACGGTCATGCTGACCCATGAGCCTTGCGATTCCTTGGGCACCGTGTACAGTAGTTCAACCTTGAATCCCTTGGCCACCTTGAGCGTGCTTGGGTCCGTGGCCGTTGGCTCGATCCTGCGGCCTGCGCTGGCCAGGGTGGCTTCCTTGACCAACGTCCAGGGGGCGCCGCCCAGGTTGGCCACGACGGTCGCCTTTGCCCATGACTTGTCGTCATATTTAGGGGCGGCCCAATTTTTGTCGATGGTTTCCGAAGTGTTCCAGGTTGCGTCGGAGATGATCGCGAACGGTTTGCCCTCGACGGGCTCGACGACCAGGCGCAAGAGCAGGCCCGCGGCGCTTTTGCCATTGCGGCAACGGGCCGCGATCACATGGCGGCCGACGCCTTGCTTTGGGCCACGTTGCAAGGCGCTGGTAAGGTCCGCGGAGACCGGCGTGGACCAGCCGTCTCCTTGAACGACCCCCTTGCCGTCGAGGAAGACCGCCACCGAGTCGTCGCCGGCGGCAACGAGGTTCGCGCTTTTGATCGGGCCGTCAAGCTGGAATTCCTTGCGGAATGAGGCCGTCTGGTCATCCTTCGCCGTCGCTCCCAGCCAGATCCACTGCGGCGCGGCGTCCGCGGGCAAGGCGGGGCCCTCCGCTTGCGCGGCGGGCGAGATCATGAGCATCGACGTCAGCGTCAACGAAGCGAGCATCACCAGACAAGATCGGAGACGAATCATGGTTCTCCTTTCCAGGAAGTGCGGATCATGTTGAACGAGAAATCTGAGTGTGTGTGGAACGGACTTCGATACTGTTCGGGAATCAAGCCGGTCGTTTGTGAATCTGGACCGCCTTCTCATTCGTCAACGGCGTTCCGGGCGTGCTTCGTCCTTCAGAGACGTAGCGTTCGAGCAAGCGAGTCAATCGCTCGACGATTTCGGGGTGTTCGGCTTCCAGGTTCCGGCGCTGGCCGAGGTCGCTACGTAGGTCAAAGAGCTGCAACGGGGGAAGTCCCTTGGTGGCGTCCCGGCCTGGCCGAGGGGGGCTCCAGCCGCCGGAACCTGAACAGAGCACGAGCAGCCAATGGCCCTGGCGGATGGCGAATGAACCGTTGATCGAGTGATGCACGGTTGCCTCGCGCAGAGGCCCGCTTGCTTTGTCGAGCAGGTCGGGCAGAATGCTCACGCTGTCTTCTCCGGCATCATCGGGTAATTTCAAGTCGAGGATGTCCGCGCACGTCGCCATAAGATCGGTCAAGCAGATCGTGTCGGCGCAGGTCGAACCCGCTTTGATCTTGCCTGGCCAGCGAGCGAGGAACGGAATGCGGTGCCCTCCTTCAAAGATGTCGGCCTTGTGGCCGCGCAAAGGGCCGCTCGGGTAGTGGTCGTGCTTGGCCAAGGTGGGGAAGTCGGCTGTTGGTGAGCAGCCGTTGTCACTGGTGAACACGACCAAGGTGTTTTGCTCCTGGCTGTTACGGTTCAAGGCGTCGAGCACTCGGCCGACCGTGGCATCCACCTGCATCACGAAGTCGCCATACGGACCAAGTCCGCTCTTCCCTTTGAACTCGTCAGAGGGCACGATCGGCGCGTGCGGCGCCGACAATGGTAAGTAGAGAAAGAACGGTTGGGGCTTCCCGGCCTGTCCGTCCAGGAACGCGACGGCTTCGGTCGTAAAGCTCGGCAAGACGTTCACTGCTTCGAAATCTTCCGCCGCCGGCCCTTTGCGAACGATCGTCTTCGTCGTGGTGGCGACCCCGACGCTATGATCGTCGCGAATGAACACAAACGGGGACATATCGAGCGAGGCCGTGATGCCGAAGAACGAGTCAAAGCCAAGAGCGAGCGGTCCACCCTTGATCGCTTTCGTGTAATCGATCGTGTCGGTGCCGCCCTTGGGCACGACTGCGTCGCCGAACTCGACGGGTTTTGTCGTCGTCCAGTCAAGGCCCAGGTGCCACTTGCCGACGCACGCGGTTCGGTAGCCGTTCTTGCTCAAGAGACTGGCGACGGTCAGTCGATCCGGCTTGATCAACGGCGGAGAGTAACCACCAAGAACGCCGCTCTGGAGCCTCGATCGCCAGGCGTAACGTCCGGTCATAATTCCATACCGGGTCGGTGTGCAGACGGCTGATCCGGAATGCGCGTCGGTGAAGACCATCCCCTCGGCGGCCAGGCGGTCGATGTTCGGCGTGGCGATTTTTGAGCCTGTGTTCATGGCGCCAACATCGCCATAACCCAGATCATCAGCCAGAATATAAACAAGGTTCGGTCGCTCGCCACCCAAGGTTGCCGCGTTAGTTGTGAGCAAAATCAGCAGTCCGAACGCGAAGGGCCAAGTGCGGTTGCCCTGGTTTCCTGGTGTCATGACGTCGCCCTTTTCCGGGTTCGTTCAACGGGGTGGTCCATCCTGGCGCATTGGCTGGCTCGGGGCCATCAGTATACGACACCTCCGATTGGTTCTCGACCAGTCACTCACCCGGATTTTCCCAACGATTGGACCAACCCGAAAAACGAACGAAGGCGGAGCATGGGAATGCTCCGCCTTCTTGACTGACGCGAGGTCGGGTGCGAGGCCGATCAGGCGTGTTGGCGCCTGAGTGCGTGAGCGGCGAACGGGCGACCCAGGCCGATCGCGGGCGGATTGGTGGTGCGGTTGATCGTCCTGCCAATGACAAAGGGCGGGTCGTTCAACTGGTTCGTGACCTGGTTGATCCCGACGACCAAGGGGATCTGGGCGAGTCCGTCACCATGACGGCCCCGTTTCACGTAGCCTCGGAGTAACGAACGGGTGGCGTCGAGCCGGTTCCGGTAGGGCAAGGCGTCATACAAGGCGATCCGTTGGACGCCTTGGTCAGGCGAGCGGTAAATCTCCATCAGGCCGCCGTTGCGCAACGCAAGGCCAATCTGGTCGCCGTCCGTGTCAGAGAAGACGAAGTGATTGCCGCGACCGAAGATCGTCTGGAAATTGTTGGCGCACTGACTGTTGAGGTTCATCAGGCCGTCATGAGTCCCGACCACGCCATTGGTCCCGATGACGGTGAGCTGGAAGAAGTGTCCCAGTTGCAATCGGGCGGTAGGCGCGAGGATCACGGTCTGCGTGGCAGGGTCGTAGGTCGCCGAGCGGATCGGGATCGTTCGATCGTCGCGCGTACCAAACTTGCCGTCTCGGCCTGGCGAGACGAGCTGATAGTTGGCCAGGTTGGTGGCCTGGGCCGGGTCGAGTGCGTCACTGAAGGCCAGGGCAATCGTCGTCGGCTGTGCGTGGATGCCGAAGGTGCGCGGGCTGACGTCGACGCAATGGGTAATCGTACCGGCGGGCAGTAGTTGACCGAAGTTATAGTTGCTCAATGACGAGCAGGGCGACAGCCCAGCCGAGATGAAATCCTGGCTGGTGCTGCCGGGGATCGGTGTGATGTTCCCCTGAGTTTTCAGACCGGGAGCGTAGAACCCGGGCGGCAGGTTCTCGAACTGGAACATCGCGGGCGTGACCTGGGTGATCGTGTAGCTGCCCGGCCGCAAGTTGGTGAAGCTGTACACACCGTTGGCGTCGGTGATCACGTCGATCGGTGTGATCGGACCCAGCTCGTTGTTGCCCGTGAGCCGCATCGTGACGTTGATGATGCCTGGCTCGCCGGGGTCCTTCAGGCCATTCTCGTTCGTGTCTTGATAGACGAAGCCGTCGATCGCTCCCGGCGTCAGCTCGCCGAAGTTGTTGTTCGTCGCGCTGACCCCGTTGCCGATCACGATTTGATCGATCACGTCGGTGCCGACGCTGTTGGGAATCGGGACCACGTTGCCCCGCGTCTCCTTGCCGTCGAGATAGCCATCCGGCTGAATCTCAGTGACGGTGTAGGTACCGGCACGCAGGTTGGGGAACTCGTAGAAACCGTTGGCGTCGGTCTTCATCGAGATCGGCGTGATCGGTCCCAGGTCGTTGGTTCCGGTCAAGGTCACGGTCACGCCCGCGATCCCCGGGTCGCTCGGTTTCCGAATGCCGCTATTGTCCGGACAATCCAGGTAGACGTAGCCCGAAACGCTCTGCGTGGCGTAGGTGTAGACAATGGTGACATCCGCGTCGGCCTTCGAAGAGACCACGAACCTGAGGTTACCCTCGGTCTCCGAAGCATTGGACGTGGAGTCGGGCAAGAAGCTGTACGCAAGATTGCCCGGGCCGACGAACGCCGCCAGTTGCGCGGTGTCGGTCACGGTCGTGCTCGCCGAATTGGTGACCGTCAGGACGTCCGGGCCGAAAAGGACCGTGTCCGAACCCCCTCCAAACGGACCGATCGGCACCGGGGCAGGGGCGACTGAGCCGTTGTCGGTTAGCGGGGTCGCCAGTCCCGAACCAGAAAACGCGAAACTGCCAGCGAACGTGACGGTGACCTTGTTGTCCGACGAGGTCGAATCACTCAAATTCTGGGCCAGAGCGTTGCCCTCGACCTGGCTGTCGACCGTGATCTTGACCGAGGTCAACTGACCGAGCGCGGGATCGAACTTTGCGAGGGACACCGGTCTTGACAAGCCGTCAATGAGCTGGAACGGGAGGGAAGCGGACTGTGTGTTCGTGCCCATTCCGCTCAGCAACTGAATCGCTTCAAGGAGCTCGACGCGCGGGACGGTCCCTCGTCGGCCCATCTGACGAGGCTTCGTCTCGCGCCCGAACCTGAATCGAGGCCGCCTTGCGGTAAGCCGGAGATCGAACACGCTCATGGGTGGGGCCCTTTGTCAAAAGGTGCGAAGTAGTTTTGCAAAGAAGTAAGTTCGGGCTCCGCCCCACTGACAAAACGATCCCGCCACTCCGATTACGGCGGTCGTCGTGTTTCCTCTTCGTTGACCAGTCGAGCCGCGCCCTGGTCGCGGCCGCCGTCTCAAGATGCACAGACTACAGGTGGCCGTGCAAAATGCAGCGATTACGCAGAATGGAGAATCTTGGAGGTCAGGGAAATTATACCGAGTATTTTGACCGGTACCAGCCCCTTGTCTCATTTTTTTCCAGGAATGGGAAATGTGGGCTTATCAATCACGAGGATTGACAGGATTAACCACGATTTTCCTCCGGCAAGCGCATGAACCACGCCGCCCCGGGAATCGGGGACAGTATGGTTCCCACGCCCTAAAACACCAACTCCATCGCCGCATTGGAATTCAACGAATGGTTCCGGGAATGAAACAACGGTCGCGGAATTTCCTCCGCGAGCCGGTGATTTCCAGGAAAGGTTCGTTGGGAACCCTTAGAGGGATGATCACGAGTGGGTGGTCCCAGGTCGGCTTGGGCGGGATCGCCGTCGACCCAGACCGCGCCAGGTGATTGCTCCGCCGCCGAGCAGGAGCAGGACCAGGCTCGCCGGTTCCGGAACGTACTGGACTGAGATCTGCCCCGAGGCGTATGTGATGACCGAGTTCTCGCCGTTGGCAGGATTGATCGAGGAGTTCGACGACGCAATGGCGGTCACGGGGAACAGGAACGTATCGCCCGAGGCACCCACAAACTTGGCCAGGTCCTCGGCACTGGTGTAAGTATAGGTCTGGGTGAAGGTTTTATTCAGATTCTCGGTGAACGTCGTGGTCGTGGAGGTTTGCGAAAAGGTCTCTGGTGCAGTGACGAGGGACACGGTCACCGACGACTGACCGGGACCGCCAAGCTCGAGATTCATTCCAGCAGGCGAATCCAACGTGAGCGAACCGTTATCATAATTGACCTGCGACATGGCCACAGACGAAATCAAGGGCGGGATCTTGATCTGGGCGTTGAGATTGAACGTAACCGTCACGATCACACTTGTCAGTGGAATCGTCCCCGAATACTTATCGAAGACGAACGGATCTGACGCGGGGTGCGCGACGAAGTTGAAGTTCGTCGACGTAGTCGGCAGAGTTTTGACCTGCACGGGAGGCATGATCTCACCCCGGGCAGGGGCCGAGAGCATTGCGCATGGCAAGATCACCCAGACCAAGCCGCGCATCCAGCGCTGAGCGGGCTGGTACTGAGTGCGGGGTCGCATGCTCGAAATTTGGTGACTCATCGGCAGCCCTCGCTCCAAGTTTGGCATCCAGATTCTTGAATCTGGTGCCAATGATGTCTGGATCGTAATCGATTACCGACATCAGGGGGGTTGTTGGTTCCATCCAGTTCGGACGATCCGGTCTTTAGAGCTGGTACGTCGATCCCGCCGGTTTCGTGTCGCGGGGATGTTGCCAGATTGAGACAGACCGGGTTGCCTGAAAGAGGCCGATGCATGCGCGCTGGACCAAACGATATCGAGTTCCCTACGCACAACGCAGACAGACCTTCACTCCAACGATCCTAACGGTTATGTGCCCTATTGAAAAGAGCGGGTTCTCAAAAATCTACGACCCAGCGCCAACCGAGGTACGACAACCCTTTCTGGCGGTCCTGAGCCAATCGCCTGACCTGGTATTTCGCCGCGCCTGGTGCAGCTTGATTGCCGTCATGGTCACGCCCCGCTCCACCAAGTCCGATGAGGGAATCGGACGACGCCTCTTGACGACCGTCACGACGTGAACTACTTTCTATCGCAAAGCAACCG
>JBDTIR010000354.1:0-3333 GCA_039936275.1 Isosphaeraceae bacterium
AAGATATATTGGCCGTTCGCGAAGGCGTGCGGCGAATGATCGCGATTGACCAGAAACAAGGGGAACGACCGCATCAAGACGATCCCCATCAAGGGCTGCACGGCGCGTTCCCAGAAGGTCTCGCAACGCATCTCGGGAACCAGGCTGGCCATTGCCGCGCCTTGAGAACGGGCGTATTCCATCATGATCGAGAGGCTGTCCGGCGCGTGGCGGGTGTCAGCGTCAAGGAACCAGAGCCATTCTCCCCGAGACTCGCCAGAGGCGACCTGAAGCGCGTGGTTCTTGCCCGTCCACCCTGGGGGCAAGTCGTCGATGGTGATCAAGCGTGCGCGGGGGTCGGTCTCCACGAATCGCTGGGCGATCTCGGCGGTGCCGTCAGTGCTTCGATCATCGGCAATCAAGATCTCCAGGTTCGGATAGCTCTGAGCGGCGACCGTCTCCAGGCAAGCGGCCAGGGTCGCCTCTTCGTCCTTGGCCGGGATGATCGCCGAGACCAAGGGGGGAACAGGTCCTTCGAACCGTGGAGAGCGCCGGTTGAGGATGTCGAACCGGCCGAAGATATAGGATACGACCGCGTGACGGATCGGCCAGGCGGCGACGATCGCGGCGTAGAGGCCAAGAATCAGGCGATGGGTGGACGTCATGGTCTCGGTTCGACCGGTTCGAGGGGCAAAGGGGCGTCGAAATCGTCCAGGGTGGAGCGGCGCGGAATCGACAAAAACCCCAGGGTCAGGGCCGCGACCCAGAACGGAGCGACCGCAGGCAAGCTTGGATCAACGGTATAACCATAAGCAAACCCAAGAGGGACGGCCAGGGCCGCGATCGAGGCGCCCAGAAGATGGGCGCGGTGGAAGCGAGCTAATCGCGTTTCAGGGTCGCGGAGCGCCTCGCGAGAAGAGCCGATCCGTCGGATTGCATAGCTTGCGACGACCAGGGCCAGCAAGCCTGAGAGGGCCACGCGCCTGGCCGTCACGACCGACCAGTGGGCGGCCCCTGGAACCCGAGGACGGAGCACCCAGCCGCTGACCGCGATGCCCAGTCCCACAACGATCAGGATGTTGAGCACGGCCGATCGGGTCCGGTCCAGGCCGACGGCCATCGGGTCGGGGGGGTTCATGCGCGGGCCTCGGCGGAGACCAGTTGCCGGCGCAGGCCAAGAATCAATTCAACCTGGCCGATCGGGTAGCCAGTTCTGCGGGCGACGGTCTCGGTGGGTTCCCCCGCGTCGGCCAGATCCCAGATCGCGCCGAACCGACGACCCAACTCGGCCGACGCGGGCGAGGGTTCGTGGGCGTTGGCCGCCAGATCCGGTACGGCGATCAAGGTCGGCCCCGGGATCGCATGAGCAGCGGCGCGATCGAACCGAAGGATCGCCGGAGGGCGATGCTCGATGGCTGGCCGGGGTGGTTCGGGCTCAGTCGATGGCGGCTGGACCGGAACCAGGGCCTCCAGACTCGCCAGCAAGGCGTCGAGCCTTCGTTCCCGATTAGCCAATTCCCGCATCAAGGCGTCGATGTCGAGACCGGGTCGCGTCCGCGATTGCCAACCAAGCGCGCCGGTGATCGCCGAGACGACGACCAGGATCAAGGCCAAGCTCACAAACAGGGCCAATTCCAGGTTTGGCGACATTGGCGAGTTGCCTTCCTTGGGGTTTGCGTCCTTTGAGCCGACGTCGAGCATGTCGGCCGTTCGTTTTAATCGTACCGGGCCAGTCCGGCCAACCTTTTGGGGCAGACTCGCGTGTCGAAGGAGAGGATTCCCCGACGCGACCCAAAGCGGGATGGCCCCAGACGGGACGACCGCGTTTTTGATCCAGAGGGATTCCTATGAAGGAATGATCCCAAAAAGCGAGCGAGGGGCGTCAGTCCCCTGTTCGACGACCGACCGACCGCCACGGACAAGGGGGCTGACGCCCCCCGCTCGCCGAAAGAGTGCGAATCACTTCTCCTGAACGGGCTCCGGCTCCGGCTTGCTGTTAGGCCGCTTTTTGGGTCGGCTCTTGCCGAACGACCCTTTGAAAATCTTGCCGCGCTTGGTTCGAGAATCCCCTTTACCCATCGATTCATACTCCTCGAACGGTTGTGCCTGTGGATGCGTCGTCGTTTCCTGGCCGGGACCGCCCCGGCAACCTTTCCCCTTCGCAAAAAAAGGGACCGACACCCTGGTCGGATCGCCATTTTTTGAAAGATTCCCAAAAGTCCCTGTCACGCTCAGTGCGGATGGGGATGATCGTGCTCATGGCTTGGATCGTATCTCGTCTCCTGCGTCCTCGGGTCGGCCGAAGGCGCTGTGGAAGTAGGGCCGGGACTGTGTGCGAGCGCGGCTTCGGAAGCGGCCTGATACACCGTTCGGAGCGACACGCCGCGCTCGGAGGCGATCCGGGCGCAGTCGTCAAACTCGGGGCGAAAACTGGGCGGACGTCCTTCGAGCCAGCCGAGTTTACCCTGGACGGGCCCGAACTCCGGGGTATCCACCGTGGCGGCTTCACGCCTTAACTTATGCCGGCTGACCGGGTAACGGCGGATGCCCAGGGTCGTTGTCTCACGAAAGAGGATCGCTTCGAGAGCGGGAATGTCCGCTTCGACACAGAGGGCCGAGACCATCACGCCTGGACGGTTCTTCTTCATCTGGATCGGGGTCAGGAAGGCGTCGAGCGCACCGGCTGCCAGCAGTTGACCGAGCGTGTAGCCGACGATCTCGCCGGTCAAGTCGTCGAGGTTGGTCTCCAGCATCCAGACCCGGTCGGAACCTGTGGAGGCGTCGGCGGTCTGGCCGAGGAACAGGCGGAGCATGTTCGCCTGGTCTGGCAATTCACGAGTGCCCGCGCCGTGGCCGATCGCCGAAATGGTCATTGGCGGCAAGGGGCCGAATGAGTCAGCCACGGTCGCCAGGATCGCGGCCCCGGTGGGGGTCGTCTGCTCCATGTCGGCGGTTGATTCGGCCAGGGGAATTCCTTTGAGCAACTCGGCCGTGCCGGGGGCTGGCAGGGGCATCTTGCCGTGCGCGGCACGTACCCAGCCGCGTCCGGGGGGGACCGGGCTAGCCTCGATTCGATCGACGTTCAAGAGGTCCAGGCCGACGGCCGCGCCGACGATGTCAATGATTGAATCGACCGCGCCGACTTCGTGGAAGTGGATCTTCTGGATATCCACGCCGTGCGCCGAGGCTTCGGCCTCACCCAAACGTCGGAAGATCCGCTTGGCCAGGTCGTTCTGCTTGGGGGTCAAGGTCGATCGGTCGATGATCGCTTCAATCTGATGGAGATGGCGGTGCGCGTGCTCGTGAGGGGCGGTCACTTTCGCATGGATGGCGCGGAACTCACCGCGGCGCACG
>JBDTIR010000355.1:0-7136 GCA_039936275.1 Isosphaeraceae bacterium
CCTCCGATTCGGTAGAATCGACCCGATTGACCTCACCCAGTTTGACCTGCCGAGAAGAGGCCAAGGGGCCTTGACCCGCCGTTTGACCGCGATGCCGTTGGGCTTGCCGGATCGTTGACGCCCCATGCCTTGATTGGGGTTCCGGTCCCGCCTTTGATCGGCCGCCTTGAATATCAACATGTATCCGCGCCCGCGGGCCAAATAAGTCGCGACACCTGAGGAGCACCGAGATGGCAACGAATCGGACCTGGGGCATGGGGATCGCGGTGCTCGCGGCCCTGACGATGGCTCCGTCAGCGATGGCCGGAGCGGAGGAGAAACCGGCGGCGGACGCTCCTCAAGTCAAGCCGGTGAGTTTCGACACGCAGGTCCGCCCGATCTTCCAGGCCCACTGCCAGGGTTGCCATCAGCCCGCCAAGGCCGGCGGCGGCTACGTCATGACCGCGTTCGATCGCTTGCTCTCCGGCGGTGAGTCGGAAGTCGCGGCGGTCGTTCCCAAAGACCTCGACGCCAGCTTCCTCATTGAACAGATCACGCCAGAGGACGGCAAGGCGGCCATGCCCAAGGACAAACCCCCCTTGAGCCTGCCGGAGATCGAGACGATTCGCCTCTGGATCGCCCAAGGGGCCGTCGATGACACGCCCCTCGCCGCCAAGGCCCGCTACGATCAGGAACACCCGCCGGTCTACACCCGCCCGACCGTGATCACCGCGCTCGATTATTCACCGGACGGCCAGCTTCTCGCCGTCGGCGGGTTCCACGAGATCTTGCTCTGGAAGGCTGACGGCTCGTAACGGGTCGCCCGCCTGATCGGTCTCTCCGAACGGATCGAATCCTTGCGATTCTCCCCGGACGGCAAGTGGCTCGCCGTCACCGGCGGCCTGCCCTCCCGCATGGGCGAGGTCCAGATCTGGGACGTGGCCAAACGCAAGCTCAGCCTGTCAGTCCCCGTCACTTTCGACACGGTTTATGGCGCGTCGTGGTCACCAGACGGCACCAAACTGGCCTTTGGGGGTGCCGATAACAGTGTGCGGGCCATCGACGCCAAGACCGGCGAGCAAGTCCTGTTCATGGGTCTGCATACCGACTGGGCGCTCGACACGGCCTTCTCGCTCGACGGGTCGCACCTGATCTCGGTCGGCCGCGACATGGCGGTCAAACTGACCGAGGTCGCGAGCCAACGGTTCGTCGATAACGTCACCTCGATCACCCCGGGGGCCCTGAAAGGGGGACTGGCCGCCCTGCTCCGCCACCCCAAGCGTGACGAGCTGCTCGTCGGCGGGTCCGACGGCACGCCCAAGATCTACCGGATCTATCGTGAGACGCCCCGCAAGATCGGCGACGACGCGAACCTGATCGCCTCGCTCACCCCCATGCTCGGCCGGATCTTCAGCGCCGGCATGAACGCGGACGGCACCCGGTTCGCCCTCGGCAGCAGTCTCGACGGCAAAGGGCAAGTTGATATCTATTCTTACGAATTCCACCCCGATCAGGCCCCTGCCCCGATCAAGGCCATTCTCGCCAAGGAAGGCACGGCCCGATCGCCTGAAGAACGGGCCGAACTCGACAAATATCAGAATACGACGCTCAAGCGACTCGCCAGCCTGCCCGCCCCGACCGGCGCGATCTATGCCGTCGCGGTACAACCCGACGGCAAGGCCGTGGCCGCCGCCGGCGCCGACGGCCTGGTCCGCCTGTTCCAGACCGAAGCCGGCGCCCTGGCCAAGGAGTTTCAGCCGGCCCCCCTCGGCGGTACGCCCCCCGAACGCCCCGCCTCAGTGGCCGACGCCGTCAGCCAGCCCGAGCCACCCGCCGAAACCCAGCCCTTGCCCAAGGACCTGACGATCGAAGCGCTTGAGGTCGAACCGCCTGCGATCGACCTCAAGAGCATATATGCGTATGTTCAACTGATTGTCACCGCCCGCGCTTCGTCGGGCGATCGGATCGACGTCACCCGGATGGTCAAGCCGTCGCAGGCGACTGAGGTCGTCGAGGTCTCGCGTTCCGGGTTGGTCCGGGCCAAAAGCGACGGCCAGACGACCTTGCGGTTGACCTTGGGGGCGCAGGTCGTCGAGGTGCCGGTCAAGGTCTCCGGGATCGCGACCGAGCCGAAGGCCGACTACGTCCACGACGTCTCGCCGGTCCTGTCCAGGCTGGGCTGCAACTCGGGGACCTGTCACGGCTCGGCCCAGGGGAAAAACGGGTTCAAGCTCTCGCTCCGCGGCTATGATCCGATCTTCGACGTTCGCGCTCTGACCGACGATCACGGAGCGCGTCGGGTCAATCTGGCCTCGCCCGACGACAGCCTGATGCTGCTCAAGACGACCGCCAGCGTGGCCCACGGCGGCGGCCAGGTCATGCAGCCCGGCGAGCCTTATTATGAGTTGATCCGCAGTTGGATCGATTCAGGGGCGACCCTGGACACCAACACCCCCCGCGTGACCAAGCTCGACGTCTTCCCGACCGGCCCGATCGTCCAGAAGATCGGCACCACCCAGCAGCTTCGGGTCGTGGCGACCTACGCCAACGGTGAGGTCCGCGACGTCACCCGCGAGGCCTTCCTGGATAGCGCCAATACCGAGGTGTCGGTCTCCAGCCGCACTGGCTTGCTCAGCACGCTCCGTCGCGGCGAGGCCCCGATCCTGGCCCGCTACGAAGGGGCCTATGCCGCATCAACCCTGACGGTCATGGGCGACCGCTCCGGGTTTGTCTGGGAGCAGCCGCCAGCCAATAACAAGATCGACGAACTCGCCGCCGAGAAGTGGCGACGGATGAAGATCAAGCCGTCGGAACTCTGCACCGACATCGAGTTCCTCCGCAGAGTCACCCTGGACCTTACCGGCCTGCCGCCCACTTCCGAGGAGGTTCGCGCCTTCCTGGCCGATCCCCGGGAGTCACGAGCCAAGCGAGACGCCCTGGTTGACCGCCTGATCGGCAACCCCGATTTCGTCGAATACTGGACGAACAAATGGGCCGACCTGCTCCAGGTCAACCGCAAGTTCCTCGGCGTCGAAGGAGCCGCCGCCTTCCGCGCCTGGATTCGGACCCGGGTGGACCAGAACGTCCCCTACGACCAGTTCGTGAAGTCGGTCCTGACGGCCTCGGGCTCGAACCACGACCACCCGGCGGCGTCCTACTACAAGATCCTCCGCGAGCCGACAGCCATCATGGAGAACACCACCCAGCTCTTCCTGGGTGTGCGGTTCAACTGCAACAAGTGTCACGATCACCCCTTTGAGCGCTGGACGCAAGATCAGTATTACCAGACGGCCGCCTACTTCGGCCAGGTTGGCTTCAAGGCTGATCCGGCCAGCAACGGCCGCAAGATCGGCGGCACGGCCGTCGAAGGGGCCACACCATTATATGAGGATGTGTTCGATAAGACCGAGGGGGACGTCATTCACGACCGGACCAAGCAGGTCGCCGCGCCGAAGTTCCCCTTCCCGTCCGATCATCCGACCGTCGAGCACGCCTCGCGCCGTCAGGACCTGGCCTCCTGGCTGACCTCGCCGGAGAACCCCTACTTCGCCAGGGGGTACGCCAACCGGCTCTGGGGCTACCTGCTCGGCGTCGGGATCATCGAGCCGATCGACGACGTCCGCGCCGGCAACCCGCCGAGCAACCCGGAACTACTTGATTATTTGACCAAGGAGTTCCTCGCCTCGGGGTTTGACTCCCGGCACATCGTGCGGCTGATCTGCAAGTCAAGGACGTATCAGCTTTCGGTCTCTACGAATCAGTGGAATGAAGATGATAAGATTAACTATTCTCATGCGACCGCCCGGCGGCTGCCCGCGGAGGTCTTGCTCGACGCGGTTTACCGGGTGACCGGTTCGTCGTCGAAGTTCCCGGGCGTGCCGCCGGGGACCAGGGCCGCGGCATTGCCCGATTCGGGGGTCGAACTGCCCAGCGGGTTCCTCAACACCTTCGGCCGACCCGCTCGCGAGAGCGCGTGCGAGTGCGAACGGTCCAGCGGCCTGCAACTCGGGCCGGTCATGGCTCTGGTCAGCGGGCCGACCCTCGGCGACGCCATCGCCGACCCGACCA
Organism: Isosphaeraceae bacterium; assembly: GCA_039936275.1. Lineage (GTDB taxonomy): Bacteria > Planctomycetota > Planctomycetia > Isosphaerales > Isosphaeraceae > JBDTIR01. The sequence continues at coordinate 4,048 of JBDTIR010000355.1, forward strand.
ACGAACTGGGCAAGCTGGTTGACCGCGAGGCCGACGACGCCAAGCTGGTCAATGAACTCTTCCTCCGCGTTCTGAACCGGCCGGCGACCCGGGCCGAGATCGACGCCTGCGCCAAGGAGATGCAGGCAATCGACCAGGACCACAACCAGCTTGCCAACGAGCTGGGCCGGCTTGAGGCCGAGGTCGCCCTGAAACGTCCGCAACACGAACGAGAACGTCAGGCCGCCGTCATCGCGGCGCAATCCGCCCTGGCCGCTTATGAGCAGGAACTGGCCCCCAAGAAGGCCGAGCAAGAGACCCGGAAGGCCGCCGGGGTCGCCAAGGCCGAGGCCGATCTGAACGCCTTCGAAGCAACCCTGCCCGCCAAGCTCGCCGCCTGGGAAAAGACCCAATCCGCCGCCCAACGCTGGGTCGCCTTGTCGCCGAAGTCGGTCAGCGACCCCAACGGCGCGACCTTCGCCACCCAACCTGACGGCTCGGTGCTCGTCTCCGGCAAGAACGGCTCCGGGGTCATCACCGTCGTCGCCGAGACCGACCTGACCGGGATCACCGGCGTCCGCCTGGAACTCCTGAGCGACGACTCATTGCCTCAGAAAGGCCCCGGACGCGCCCCGGACGGGAACTTCGTCCTCACCGAGTTCCAGATGAACGCCGCCCCCAAAGGTCAGCCCAAGGCGGCCAAGCCGGTCGTGTTCGACACCCCTTTGGCGGATTTCAGTCAGGTGAACTTTGACGTCAGGAACGCCGTGGACGGCACGCCCAACGCCGGCAAAGGATGGGCCATTTCGCCGGCCTCCGGGGTGATCCACTGGGCCACCTTCCAGCCCAAAGTGGCCGTCGGCACAGACGGTGGCACGGTACTGACCTTCAAGCTGCACCACCGCTTTAACGGCGATGTGTACATGCCGGGTAAGTTCCGCCTGTCGGTGACTCGGGTCGCCCAGCCGGTCGGCCTCGGCCTGCCCGAGCCGTATCGGGCCGTCGTGGCCACCGTGCCGGAGGTTCGCACCGAGGCCCAGCGCAACCTTCTTCTGTCTTACCTTCGCGCGATTGATCCCGGGTTCCTGGCCAAGCGCGACGCCGTCAAACAGGCCAAGGCCCCCTTGCCCGCCGATCCGAAACTCGGTGAGCTACGGGCCCAGCTTGAGCAAGCCAAACAGCCCGTTCCCATCGACCCGGCCCTGGTCCGCTTGCGGGCCGACGTCGAGATGAGCGTCCAGCAAGCCGCCTCCAGGCGCCTGACCGCCGCTCAAGACGTCACCTGGGCCTTGATTAATAGCCCGGCCTTCCTGTTCAATCATTGAGTCGCGGTGTGGAGAATTCCGCCCTCGGTGCGCCGGGGCCTTGTTCCTTCAACTTGATCTGATTCTCATATCAAAGAGGAGCTTCGCGATGATCGTCGTCCCCGGACGGCCAGGCAAAGACCTGTGCGACCCGCAACTCGCGATGACCCGCCGCGACATCCTCCGCGTGGGCGGATCAGGAATGCTCGGCCTCTCGCTCGGCTCACTGCTCCAGCTTCAAGCCGCCACAGCCGCGACTGAGTTGACCGACCCTAAGGGGCGCGGGCCCGGCTGGGGGAAGGCCAAAAGCATCATCATGGTTTACCTCCAAGGGGGGCCCAGCCACCTCGACCTCTGGGACCCCAAGGACGACGTTCCGGACAACGTCCGCAGCGTCTTCAAACCGATCGACACCAAGCTCTCGGGCGTCCAGTTCACCGAGGTCCTGCCCAAATTGGCATTGGTGAATGATAAGTTCACGATGATCCGGTCGATGAGCTACACGCCCAACGGCCTGTTCAACCACACGGCCGCCATCTACCAGATGATGACCGGCTATACGACCGACAAGGTCAGTCCGTCCGGCCAGCTTGAGCCGCCCAACCCGAAGGACTTCCCCAACTTCGGCTCGAACCTGATCCGGCTCAAGCCGCCCACCGAGCCGATGCTCCCGTTCGTCATGCTCCCCAGGCCGCTCCAGGAGTCCAACGTCGTCGGCAAAGGGGGGTCCGCCGGATTCCTCGGCAAGGCGTACGACCCCTATACGTTGTATCCTGACGGCGACGACATGGACATGACCAAGATGAGCCGGATCAAGGTGGACGACCTCCAGCTTCGGCCAGAGGTCTTCTCCGTCCGCCTCGAACGCCGCGCCCGCCTGCGAGAGGCGATCAACGCCGGCATGCCGGTGCTCGAAAAGGCTGTTTCTGATTATAATCTCAACACCTATTATGACCGTGCCCTGCAATTGATCGTTTCGGGCCGCGCTCGTGAGGCGTTCAGCCTGGATCAGGAGTCTCCCAAACTGCGCGACCAGTACGGCCGCAACACCTTCGGGCAGAGTTGCCTGCTAGCCCGCCGCCTGGTTGAGGCCGGCACTCGGGTCGTGGAGGTGATCTGGCCCAAGGTTGCCAACTCTGACAACCACTCGTGGGACCACCACGTTGACCTGACCAAGCGGATGAAGAACCAGTCCGGGCCGATGCTCGACTCCGGGCTCTCGGCTCTGATCGCCGACCTCGACGACCGCGGCATGCTTGAGGAAACCCTGGTAGTCGCCGTCGGCGAGTTCGGCCGCAGTCCCCAGAAGGGCGTGAGCACATCGGGCAACGGCAACAGCGCCGACGGCCGCGACCATTGGCCCTACTGCTACACCGGCATCGTCACCGGCGCCGGGATCAAGCGCGGCTACGTCCACGGTAAGTCCGACAAGACTGGCTCGGCCCCCGTCGCCGACCCGGTCCACCCCGGTGAGCTTCTGGCGACGATCTACCACGCCTTCGGGATCGACCCGGCCACGATCGTCTTCAACCACCTGAACCAGCCCCGCGAACTGGTCAAAGCCGACGCCGTCACCCGCCTCTTCGCCTGACCCGACTTCCGGTGCCGGCCCCTCAACACCGCGACCCAAACCTCCAACGCCCCCCCTGCCCCGATCACTCGGGACCGGGGGTTCGTTGCATATGCTCGGCGCACCGGCTTGGGTTCGCTCGGCGCGGCGGTCTTGGGTTCGCTCGGCGCGTCGAGCTTGGGTTCGCTCGGCGCGGCGGCTTGGGTTCGCTCGGCGCAGCGGTCTTGGGTTCGCTC
>JBDTIR010000356.1:0-6162 GCA_039936275.1 Isosphaeraceae bacterium
CACCACGCACATCGGCGCTCCGCCAGCCACCCCAAGCGAAGCCCCGCCGCTGCCGCAGCAGCCCGCCCCTGCCGCTCAGGCCGCCGAGTCTCAGTCCCTGGAAGGCAACATCCGGCTCCAGAACAGCAGCAACCAGATTCGCCAGTTGGAACGGCTCCAGGACCGCTACAACGCCCCGGCAGCGTCCGGCGTTCAGGTCGAAGGAGTCAAGTAGGCGTCTGGATCAAGGCCCCACGGCCCCACAATCGAAAGGGGACGAGATTACGGGCCGGACGGACCTTCCGTCCGGCTCGAATTCAGGGGCGTTGCAAATTTGACTATCACACACGAGCTGCTCGGACGTAAACTGTCGGATAGATTGTGCCCGCCGTCAGGGATCGCGAGTGATTACATGCACGCAGCTAAAACATCTGTGATGCTCTGATCGTCAGTGAGTTCGACTTGTCAAGGTGTTATTGATCGTGAATCTGAAAAGAAAGATTCCGTAGAAGATTACTGGAATCCGCATACAATTCGCCAGGAACTATTGTAGAATCAGGGGCCCCGGCCGCGTCCTTGGTAAGTTAAGGGTGCCGGGGCGAGTTGGCGACGCAGGCCGTTTTACCGGCGACTCGTTCCGATCGAAGTCGATCTGCCCGCCTCGGGCGCGGTTCACACTCTCATGATTGACCCGATCAAACACACTCTGACTCAACCAATGTTCGCCACATTGACCGTGGCGGCCTCCTTGCTGCTGATGCAGACAGTCATGCCGCCATTTCGGCCCTTGATGTTTTTCCTCGGCGTGGCCGTCGCGGCCTGGTCGGGTGGACGGACCAGGGGTTGGTTGGTCATGGTCCTGTTCGTCCTGATCATGCCGCTTTTCCATTGGAAGCCTTCTCAAGGACCGCCCCGGAGCGCAGAGCAGGTGACGCAACTCCTCTTCTTCGTGGTCATTTGTGGCGCGGTCATCGAGTTGATTGTGGCGAGGCGCCAGGCCGAGGCGGCCTGGCGTCATGTCGATCATTGGAATCGCTTGATCCTGGAAACGGTTCGCGAGGGGATCTGGGTCGTCGATTCATCGGGGCGCACGGCCTACGTCAGCGACCAGATGGCCGCTTTGATGAACTACACTCCCAAGGAAATGATCGGGCAGGAGTTCGAAGACTTCCTCGCCGACCACAACGGCGCCGGGTCTTTGCTTGACCCCCGGAAGCGGAAGCCAGGTATCGCCAGCCACCACGAGATCCGGTTTCGTCGCGGCGACGGCTCAAGGCTCTGGGCCAGCGTCGTGACGATGCCGATCCCTCCCGAAACCGCCAGCGGCCCCGGTCTGTTCATCATGGTCGATGACATTACCGAGCGCCGCCGCGTCGAACAGGAACGCGACGCCGCGTTAAAGGCGCTCCGTATCAAGGAAGAACAGCATGGACGGCTGGTCGAATCCAACATCATCGGCATCATCAGCGCCAACCTTTCCGGTGAAATCACCGAGGCCAACGACGCCTTCCTCAGCATGCTCGGCTTCACCCGTGAAGACCTGCGCCGCAACCGCTTGAGCTGGATCGACCTGACCCCATCGGAATACGAGGAGCGCGACCATCGGGCGATCGACGAACTCTGGGTCTCCGGGGCCTGCACCCCTTACGAAAAGCAATTCCTCCGTGAGGACGGCAGCCGGGCCTCGGTCCTGATCGGTGCCGCCGCGCTGGAGCGGTATCCGAGGAAGTGGATCGGCTTCGTGCTTGACATCACCGAGCGGAAACGGGCCGAACAATCATGGAAAGAAGCCAAGGACGCCGCCGAGGCCGCCAGCAGGGCCAAGGACGACTTCCTGGCCGTGCTCAGCCATGAGCTGCGCACCCCCTTGACCCCTGTGCTCGTCGCCGCCACCGCCATGCTCGACGACCCGGCAACGCCGATCGAAGTCCGGCCGATGCTCGAGATGACTCGCCGCAATATCGAGCTCGAAGCTCGCTTGATCGACGACCTGCTCGACGTCACCAGGATCAGCCGAGGCAAGCTGCAACTGAACAAAGAGATGGTCGATGCACACGCCTTGATCCTTCAGGCCATCGAGATTTGCCGCGACGACATCCGCGCCGGCGGACTCGAGCTTAACCTCGATCTGACGGCTGAGGCCCACCACGTCGAGGCAGATCCCGCCCGGTTGCAACAGGTCTTGTGGAACCTGATCAAGAACGCCGTGAAGTTCACCCCAGCCGGTGGACGCCTGGCGATTCAGTCTCACCAAGGGGATGACCTTGATTTGATCGTCGAGGTCCGGGACACCGGCATCGGCATCGAGCCTGCGTCGTTACCCGTGATCTTCGACGCCTTCGAGCAAGGGGAAACCACGACCCGCAGGCGGTTTGGCGGACTCGGTCTCGGCCTGGCGATCAGTCGAGTCGTCACTGAAATGCACGGCGGCCGTCTCAGCGCGACCAGTGAGGGCAGCGGTCAGGGGGCCACGTTCACCCTTGAGTTGGCGACGGTTCCCGCCCCCGCTCCTGTGGTCCAGGAACGACCCCCCGCCCTCCAGGGGCAGCCCACGCACCGCCCCTTGAAGATCCTTCTGGTCGAGGACAACAAAGACACCCTGCACTACCTGAGTTGGATCTTGACCCAGCACGGGCATCAGGTTCGCGCGGTCGGTCGCCTGGAGTTGGCGCTCGACGCCGCTGGAGAAACCAGCTTCGATCTGGTCATCAGCGATATCGAGCTTCCCGACGGCAGTGGCCTCGACCTGATGCGCCACCTTCACACCCGCAGGCGCATTCCGGCCATCGCCATGAGCGGGTTCGGCTCTGACGAGGACATCGAGCTCAGCAGGGCCTCTGGCTTCGACGAACACCTGATCAAGCCGGTCGATTTCCGCAGGCTCGCCACGGTCATCCAGCAACTCGCCCCCGAAGACCCGGCCGGTCTGGGGGTGGGCCTGATGCCGTGACCTTACCAACTTCGGTGCTCGAGCATGCCGCCCGCCAGACCCGAGAACGACGGATCAGATCAGAGCAGCAGGACCAGCCCCTTGAGCTCGTGAATCTTGGCGTAGATCGTCCGGACCTGCTCGGCCGTTTGCACGCGGAGGTCAAGTGTCAAGGCGACGTGATTGCCCCCTTGGGTCGTCCGGAGTGAATGAGTCAGGTCTTCGGGCGAATCCAACTCCCGGACGACGGTCGCGATCACGCGGGCGGCGAAGTCTTCGCCCGCCTCGCCGATCGCCTTGATTTGATACGTGCCAGGGAAGCTCTGAGCCGCTTCCAGACGCTCGACTGAAGGACGATGATCCGCCATTATCGTCTCCCGTTTTGATCCAGGCCGCAAACTCGACCAAACGACGCGATTTTCATGCCGGGTACCCGGCAGGGTTGCCAAGTCTGAATGTAGGGCGGCCGTCCCGGCCGCATCTGATTTTGACATTGCGGCCGTCCCGGCTGCCCGACATCCAGGATTATGGACCTTGCAATCTTGATGGCCGGGGAACCGCGTCCGTTGTCCGGCGCGGGCCAGTCGGCTAAACTCTTGTATCTAAGGATAGAGAGTAGGTCCAGCGTCGCTGATTCGGGGGGTCCGTCGATTCATGTGGTTGTCCAGTAGTCTCCGCAAGGTCGTCGTTGCACTGACCCTGGTCCTGGTCCTCGGTGGCGGGTCGGTCGCCAGGGCCTGGCAGGAGGAGGGAGCGGGCGCGGGAGACGACGTGCCCAGGGTCGAGGCCAACGAGTCATTCCTGCGCTGGGGCGCCAGGGCGTCGGGACCGATCGGCCTGGTGATCCTGGCCTTGTCGATCTATCTGGTTGCCCTGGTCGTCTGGATGGCGTTCGAGTATCGCCGGTCGGTGTCCTTGCCTGAGCCCTTGATCCGAGAGGTTTCCGACCTGGTTGAGCAGAAGAAATTCACCGAAGCCTATGGACGGCTGGCGGCCGATGATTCGTTCCTGGCCCGCGTGCTGGCGGCCGGAGTGCGCAAGCTCCCCTCTGGGCTCCCGGCCGCGCAACGGGCGATGGAGATGACCAACGACGACATGACGATGGAAATGGAACACCGCACGACTTATCTGGCGACCGTCGGCACGCTCGGACCGATGATCGGCCTGGTCGGCACGGTTTACGGCATGATCCTCAGCTTCCGGGTGATCGCCACGGCGGGGGCCTCGCCCCAGGCCAGCCAGCTTGCCGCAGGCATCTCGACGGCCCTGTTCGCCACCTTGGAAGGGATCGCCCTGGCCGTCCCGGCGATCGCCTTCTACGCCCTCTTTCGCAACCGGATCTCCCGGATCTCGCTTGAGGTCTCCCTGACCTCCGAAACCCTGCTCGACGGCTTCGCCCAGGGGGTTCGCATGCCCCATCCCCTTGCCGCCGCCGCAGCCGCCATCCCGTCAAGACCCGCCTTGCCGCCCTCAAAGAAATCAGATTAGTGCTCACTGTCCCATTTGAAAGGCATGTTCCATGTCACGACGCCGGCGAGGCATGGGTCTGACCGATCCGAACCTCACGCCGCTGCTGGACGTGATCTTGCAGCTCATCACCTTCTTCATGATGCTGATTCACTTCGGCACCAAGATCGAAGGGGCGACCCGCGCCATCCGCCTGCCGACCGCGCCTGCGGGCCTGCCGAGTAGCGAGCTGGGCCTGGACCGCTTGATCGTGGCCATTGACGCCGAAGGGCGGCTGCTCGTCGGCCCTGAAACCCTCGAAGGCCGCTCGGCAGGTTCGTGGTGGGCCGACGAGGCCAGGCGAAGGCGTCGAGGGCAGGACGTCCTGGGTGATCCGGACGACGAGTTGCCCACCCTGGTCGTGCTCCGCGCCGACAAGGAGGTCGCTTATGGCGTGGTCCGCCGCACCTTGGTCGCGGCGCAAAGCGTGGGGTTCGCCCACTTCACTTTGCTCGTGCTCCGGAGCCAGCACTGATGGCCACCCGACACACCCGCCCCCGGCCAGAGCCCCCGGAAGAAGTCGCGTTCCCGGTCACGCCGATGCTTGACATGGCGTTCCAACTGCTGGCCTTCTTCGTGCTGACCTTCCAGGTGCCGTCGCGCGAAGCCAGGCTCGACCTCTACTTGCCCGCGGGGCCGGTCGCCCTTCCAGGTCAGGGGAAACCGGCGACCGGCCCGACCGCCTCGCGAGCCGAGTCCGATCTGGAAACCAGCCTGGTCGTCCGCGCCGAGGCTGACGCTGGCGGTAAATTGAAGTCTCTCCGACTGGGCGAAGCCCCCCTGCCCGACTCCGAGGCGCTCGGCGACTCGCTCCGACGATACGCTGCCTTGCTCGAAGGTCGCCCCTTGCGCGTGGTCCTTGTGGCCGACGACGCCTTGCGATACGAGGTCGCGGCGGACCTCGTCGGCACCTGCTCAACCGCCGGCGCCGAGGCCATCCACCTGGCCGACCCAACCCCCAAAGGCGAGGGAACCGGCGCTCCATGATGACTCCCTTGATCGCAGTCATGCTTCTTGGATTACCCCCGTCCAATGCCGACGAAGGCCCCTTGAATCTGGCCGACCTGGCCGCGTACCCCGACGCCCTGTCGCCCCCTTCGGGCCAGGCAAAGCCGGTCCGGTTTCATGAACTCTGGCAGCGGCCCGAGACCTTCCGAGGTACACTCGTTCAGGTCTCTGGACAGGTCGAGCGCCGGTTCCGAGCCCCGGCCGTCGGCAAGCTCCCCGCGCTGGTGGAGGTCTGGATCGTCACCCCGGAAGGAAACCCATTCTGCCTGGTTTATCCAGACGATCATCAAGCCGGACCACAGATCGGGTCGAACGTCCGCTTCAACGGCACGTATCTTCGCCAGGTTCGCTACCAGGCTGGGGACGGTGATCGGCTCGCCCCCTTGATCGTCGGAGGTCGAGCGCCGTTGGTTCCGGCTCGGAAATCCACTGGATTCTCGATTGGCTGGTCGCGGCGTGATTGGCTGATGGCGGGAACGTTAGCGGCGGTCGTGGCTGTCGCCCTGGCCCTGAAGCACCTGCGCCGACCGCTTCAACGTCGAGAACGACCAGGCCCCCCGCCGATCTTTGAAGAACCGGACGTACCAACGACGGGTTGATTGATTCTCCAGAGCGAATCTGAGCGGTCCCGCATTCTTGCCCAAGGACAGGACGACCCGGCATGCCTACAATATGAGTGATCGAAATGGAGGGTGAGATGCCGGCCGAGAAGCCCATGCTGGGCCGTTCCCCGATGACCG
>JBDTIR010000357.1:0-2775 GCA_039936275.1 Isosphaeraceae bacterium
TCCAGCGTGAAGCCGAACGACGACTCTGGGCCACGAGTTCCCGAGGCATTAAACGCCCTGACGGTGATCGTGTTCAACCCCTGGACCAGGCCCAAGGGGAGAAACGCCGATGGGTCAGCAACTGGCAGATACGGGCCGCTCGGTCCTGAGCGATACTCATACCCGGCCGCCTCGGACATGGGGTCGAGCCGCAACCGACCGTCCTTGGTGATCCGATCACTGCCGCTCGCACCCGTATCCTGGACCAGGGCCAGGCCCGTCGGTGCCGGAGGCGCGGGAGCAATCCAAGGGGTCAACGGATACTTCGCACTGATCAGATCTTGACCGTTGACCGTACCGGCGTCGATCCGCAAGGGGGTTCCTTGAGAGTAGGTCGAAGGGACCTGAATCGCGTTGCCGCCCATCGACACCACCAACTCTCCAGGATCAAGCGAGAGCTGCGACCCCACGGTCAAGCCAGGAGGCGCGGGGTGCCTGGCCAGGAACGAGTCGGTCCAGCGCACAAGGTTGTTCGTCACGCTGCCCGAGAGGTAGACGCGCCCCTTGTTCGTCTTGATCTGGGGACCGTGCTCAACCTCGATCGTCGCACCGTTGAGGGCGTCTTCAATGATGTTGCCATCGACCGTCAAGCCGAAGACCGGCGAATGCGACCAGCCCCAATGAACCGGGCTCTCCGTCGGCGTGGCGTTAATCCGAAACGCACTATCGCCGCCGAGAAAGTGGTTGTTGAGCACCTTGACGCCAAAGTGGTTGCCCGCCAGGAACAAGTCCACGGCGACCGAACTGCCCCGCGTGTCAATCGTGTTTCCCTGGAACGTCTCATCCACAAAGCCGCCCGCAATCGAGACCAGGTAATCCCCCTGGGGCAATGGGGCGTCCATCAAGAGCATCGTCGGATTGATCGCCTGGGCAATCCGCCGCCATTGACCGGCCTCGGGCCCCGACAGAATCGCCACCACGTCCCCGGCGCGCGGGGCGTCCCCCTGAGGCGCGGGAATCTGAAGAATCCGGCCGTCGGTCGAGAGTGCGGCCGGCTTCCCCTCAAACCGAAGCGAGTAGGCTTCGGTCAGGATGATCTCCGGGGCGTTCAGACTGGCGATCGTATCGTTATCTCTTGGTCCAATATCAGAAATATTATTATTAATGACCTGATTATTACTTCCGCCGTCGGTCAAGACCAGGAACCGCCAGGTCTTACCCGACGGGCCAACGGATTTTGTTGTATTATCTTTAATAACAAGATCATGCGTATGATGTCCGGCAAACACGCCATAAGAATAGGTGTTGGGCACGGTCCCTTGAAAGTCATTGTTGACAATTTGCCAGGGGCCGTTGAGAAACTCGACCATCCCGCCTTTAAGAATGTTCCCCTCGATCCGGCCGTTCTGCGCCGTCGCCAGGCGGATCAGGCGCGGGGCTTCTTCCCAGGGGGTCGCGACCGGGGGCGATTCAAGGTCAAGGTGGGTCAGGTTGATCGCGACTTTCAGGTCATCGGCAACGCCGTCAAAGTTGTCGCTCGAGCCGATGACGGCCGGTCCATAATTGACCCCGGGGGTCCAGCGAATCGGCCCGGTGAACCGGACGGCGAAGCCGTCGAGCGTGGTGTGCCCCTTGAGGATCTTGATCGCGGCCGACCAGGTCGGATCATTCGCCCCTTGTGTGAACAGCAGCGTCGCGCCTGGATCGGCGGTGATCGTCACCGGCTGAGCCAGGACCAAAGGGCGATTGAGGTTATAGACCCCTGGCGACAGCCTGACGGTGCCGAAGCGGTTGGCCAGGTCGTTCAGGTCGTCGCCAGGGTGGGCGTTGACGCTGGTCGCCGCAATGTCCGGAGCGCGTTTGCCCAGGTCGGACGCCGCGCCCGCGATCGGCACAACAGCCATCGACCCATCATCCAGGGCCAGGCGCAAGGTCAAAGTGGAGCCGGTCTCGTCGCGAACCGGGCCGAACGAAAGGTCGGCGCGGGTCGGATCAGCCGCCCGACGAAATCCCAAAGCGTACACATTTGCATCCGCATAAAATGTGCTTGGACTACCAGGTTGATACGACCAGGCGGAACCGGCCTGGTTGCTCAAGGTGGCGCCCACGACGGTGCGCCCTCCTGGCAGGCCCTTGACGGCGAGATGGACGTCCCCCGGGCCGGTCAGGTTCAGTCCGTCCTGCCCGAGCCACTGGGCCGAGACGCCCGCGATCGTCGCCGGCGGCGGCAACGGGGGAGTCACCCTCGCGGTCGGGTCGGTATGCTCGGCGGTAAAGGTGGTTTGATCCACCTTGCCGTTAGTGTAAACGACCTGCGTCGTGAACGACTGGCCGGCAAGGTCCTGGTTGAACTGAACGTACAGGTCGGCCTTCGAGGGATCATCGACCCGCCTGACCAGTTCGGCGCTGGAGAGGGCGCGAGGGTTGACGCCGGTCGTCCAGGCCAGGCCCGCCGGGCCGTTGAGCGTGACCGAATCAATCCCGACCGTTGGGGAAAGGTTCGAGAGCGTAAGGTGCAGGTCTTGCAAGCCGTCAGGCCCCACGCCCGGGCCGAAGCCGACGTGATCGCCGCCGTCCTGGCCGAGCCACTGGACCTGAACCGCCGCCGAGGGCATGCGCAAATTCGGATCGGCAACGCCGCCGTCGAACCAGGTCGAGGCGGTCGAGCCGTCCACAAACCGAAGCTGAAGCAAGAACGGTCGGCCGGTCTCTTGACGATCAGGCTCCAGATAAAGGTCCGCCGAGGTCGAGCCCGGGTGTTGAACCAGGGCCGCCGCCCAGGGGCCCCAAGCCCCC
>JBDTIR010000358.1:0-4870 GCA_039936275.1 Isosphaeraceae bacterium
GGGACGCCCTGAGCGTCCCCTTGGTCGAAAATATCGCTTGGGACGAGACCCAGTGCAACCTCGCCGCGACCTTGATGGGCGTTGGCCCCGACCTGCGCGCCTCGTTCTCCACCCTCAAACCCTCGGCCAGCTCAACCGATCAGGCCGAACTCATGTGCGAGCACGCCGACGCCGTTCACATCCTGATGACCGAAGCGCTCGAACCGCTCAACGCCAAGGAACGTGAGTTGACCCGCCTGGGCTACCCCTTGCGGCCGTCGAAAGACTATCTCCGGCTTGAGCGTTATGAAACCAAGCTCCGCAAGGTCTACACGGAGGCCATGCACACATTCCGCCAGGATCGTGCCGAGCGGATCGTTGAGTCCGAGCCGCTCACCTGTTTGACGACCGAATCCGATCCGATCGCCCTGCTCAAAGCCCAGATCAACTCTCTGGCTCTTGAACCCGAACCCGAACCCGAGCCCGAACCGGAATCGAGTTTGTCTTCAGAGGAGTCTCCCTTTGAAGGCAAACCGATCATGGCGATGCTGGCCGCCCTGGTCGAATCGGTTGGCAATGGTTCGAAATCACCGTCTGCTTCGACCGTTCCGCTTGCATCGGCCTTGCCGAGGCCCAAGGCCCCGCTCAACCGCAAGGCCCGCCGTGCTCACGAGAAAGCCGCCCGCAAGCACAAGTCAGTCGCCTGAAGATTGTGACGTTCGCCGGCTCTTTGGCAATTCGACCGTGGCTCGTCCTCGAAACCAAAGGGACCGTTGCGCGCCGAGGTAACCCACCCAACCCGGAATCCTTCCCCGATACCCGATCGAATGCATGGTCATCGATGTAGGGCGGTCGTCCCGGCCGCATTCTGGTGTTGGAATTGCGGCCGAGACGGCCGCCCTACACCGAGGGGCGCCCCCAGAACCTTGCCGCGCCGAGCGAAGCCACCTGCCATTTTGGCAGTCTGGCAGGGCATGTAAGGCACGCGGTCCGACAATGGAAGATGGCGTGTTTCACACACGAATTTATCCGTGTTAATCTGTGTTCATCCGTGGCTCCGTCTTCAAGATCCCGGAGGGCTGCTTCACACGCCCTACAAAAACTTGGATGCTCAAATAAGTGGGCAGGCCCCGGAACCGTTTTGGCAAGGGATGCGGTTCCCAAGCGGGGACGGCTCCGGTACAATGGTCGGCTGGGGCGTCTCGACAGCAGCCGCGCCCCCGAACGGAGAAACCCACCCTCGACTTACCCCTCCTCAAAAAAGCGTCCGTCGCCCAAGGAGTCCCGTTGATGGCGGACCCGTCACCTACTCGCAAACGGCTTTATATTGAGACGGTCGGCTGCCAGATGAACCTCCTCGATAGCGAGTTGGTGGTCGCGAAATTGCGCCTGGACGGCTACGAACTGACCGACGACATCCAGCAGGCCGATACGATCCTCTATAACACCTGCTCGGTTCGCCAACACGCCGAAGACAAGGTGTACAGCGCCCTGGGTCGGATCAAGCAGATCAAGAATGATCGGCCAGACGTCACCATCGGCGTGCTCGGCTGCATGGCGCAGAAAGACCAAGGGACTGTGTTTCGCCGCGCTCCTCATGTCGATGTGGTCATCGGTCCCGGGCAGATCGGCCGGGTCTCGGAACTGGTCGCGAGGTCCAAGCAAGGCGGCGCTCCCGAAATGGCCGTCAGCATGGCCCGTACCGGCGGCAGTCGCGACGCCGTCACCGCCAGCTTCGCCGAGTACGACCCTGACCGCGACCCCGAGATGCGCCCCAGCCCGTTTCAGGCGTTCGTGCGGATCATGATGGGCTGCGACAAGTTTTGCACCTACTGCATCGTCCCCTCGGTGCGCGGGCCTGAGCAAAGTCGATCTCCCGACGCCATCGTCGCCGAAGCCAGGGCCCTGGCCGATCAAGGGGTCAAGGAAATCACCCTCCTGGGCCAGACCGTCAACAGCTACAAGTTCCGCGAGCCCGACGGCCGCCTCACCCGCCTCTCGGACCTCCTGGCGCGGTTGCACGACATCAACGGAGTGATGCGAATCAAGTTTATCACCAACTTCCCTAATGATATGACCGATGACTTGCTTCAGGCCGTGCGCGACTTGCCCAAGGTCGCTCGCTACCTGCACGTTCCGGCCCAGAGCGGGTGCGACGAGGTCTTGACCCGGATGAAGCGGCTCTACACCGTCGGCCTTTACGACGACATGATGCACCGAATCCGGGAAACCATCCCCGGCGTCGCCGTGTCGAGCGACTTCATCGTCGGCTTCTGCGGAGAGACCGATGAGTCGTTCGAACGCTCAATCAGGCTGGTCGAGCGCTCCAAATTCAAGAATAGTTTCATATTTAAATATAGTCCTCGTTCTGGCACCAAGGCGGATTCCCTTTACCCTGACGACGTTCCCGAAGCTGTCAAACGCCAGCGGAACACCGACCTGCTCGCGGTGCAGACGGCGATTTGCTTTGAGGACAACCGCCCGTTTCTTGGCCAGACGGTCGAGGTGCTGGTGGAAGGGATCAGCAAGACCTCGGCGCGTCGGAGTGAGTCTGGCGGACCAGTCCAGATGGTCGGCCGGACAACTTGCGACCGGATCGTCGTCTTTGACGGCAACGAGCGGCAGGCTGGGCAGTTCTTGCCGGTCTTGATCCACGACGCCTCCGCCGTCACGCTCTTTGGCGAGGTGGTCACGACCGAGTTGGTGGGGGCCTTCGCGTGAGCGTCGAACCTTTGACGGATGCCCGACTGGCCAGACGGCTTGATCGCTGGTGCGTCTCGGCCGGGGTTGACCCCGCTTCGGTTCCACCTTTGGAGGCGATTCGAGAGCATTTTGAACCAGATCCGTGCCGCTCAGGTGCCGATCCGGTCCAGGTCGCCGGTTGGGAGCTGCGTTATGGGTTCCGCTTGCCGCGCCCCTTGCGGTCCTGGCTCTTGCTCTCTGACGGGTTTTACAAGAACGGCCCCTTGATCCACCCGTTGACCGCGATCGGGCCAATGATTCCGTTCGCCAGGGTTCCCGACCTCGTGGTTCAGCCCGAAAGTTGGTTTGAGCTGGGCAACCCGGGGGCCGAGACAGTCTGTATCGACCTGGGCTACCGCTGGCCAGGCGGCGACTGCCCGATCTTCACCTCGGGCGACGACGAGCGCCTCAGCCCCCCTCGGTTGATCGCCCCCAGTTTCCTGGAGTGGTTCCTCAAGCTCTTGCGCGAAGGGGGCCGCGAGTTCTGGCACGACCCCGGCTTCGTCGCCCTGGGCGACCCCTGGCGTGAGCACCGCCGAAGGGCCCCGGTCCCCCCTTTGTCCGAGGGGCTGCGCGCCCTTGCCCCCAGGCTGCGTCCCTTGATGCATCCAGGGGCTGACGACCGCTCGATCGCTCTGGCCCTGGGCATCACCCGAGGCGACGTCGAGGCGATCTTCCGACACCTCCAGCACATTCCCCAACGGCTCAACGGGGCATGAACTCAGGCGGGATGGTTTGACGGTTGAGAACGGCCGGGGTTGCCTTTGTTCGTTGGCAACCCTCGGCCGCCCTTTGATCACTCGGACGGCGGTGTCTCGGCGGCGGCGGCTTTCGCGGCGGTCTTCGCGGCGACCTTGGCCGCCTTGACAGCCTTCTTCTCGGCTCGCTTCTCGGCCTTGAGAGCCTCCTTGGCCTCGACCGCCGAGGCCGTAGCCTTGGGGAACCGCTCCTTGAGCCGGACGGCCTTGCCGGTTCGGGTCCGGAGGTAGTAGAGCTTGGCGCGTCGGACCTTGCCCGAACGCTTGACCACGACGTCGGCGATCCTTGGGGAGTGGATCGGGAATTTCCGCTCCACGCCTTCGCCCGAGACAATCCGGCGGACCACGAACATCTCGCGGGTATGGCTGCCCGAGCGGGCGATCACCACGCCGTTAAAGATCTGAATCCGCTCCTTCTCTCCTTCAAGAATTCGGACATGCACGTCCACCGTGTCGCCGATCTCAAAGTGAGGGATCTTCTCTTTCATGCTGGATTGTTCAACCAGCTCCATAAAGGCGTTCTGCATTGGCGTATGTCCTTGGTATTCACGATGACTTAATTGTTGGTTAGCGCTGATCCTGGATCTTCCGCTCTTGGAACCAGCGACTGATGACGTCTCTGTGCGCGTCGCCAGCGGTCGATGACGGCGTGATCGCCGCTCAGGAGGACCTCCGGGACGGCCCGTTCGCGGAACTCGCGAGGACGGGTATAGTGAGGGTATTCCAGGCCGCCGTCGGGGCCGAACGACTCATCCACCGCGCTTTCGGCATCGCCCAGGACGCCAGGGACCAGCCGCATCACCGCGTCGATGACGACCATGGCGGGAACCTCGCCTCCGGAAAGGATGTAATCACCAATGGACAGTTGTTCGGGTTCAAGAATGTCAATGATCCGTTCGTCGAACCCTTCGTAACGACCGCAGAGCAAGGTCAGGCGGGGCTCGAGGGCCAGTTCGCGGACCCGGGGTTGATCGAGCGTTCGCCCACGGGGGCTCAGCAGGATCAAGCGGCCGGGACGGTCGCCAAGGGCCTGAACGGCTTCGACGGCCGAGACGACCGGCGGGGCCATCAAAACCATTCCCGGTCCACCGCCGAAGGGGCGGTCGTCGACCTGCTTATGCTTCCCTTCGGCCCAGTCGCGGATGTTCCAGCGATGGGTCTCGACCAAACCGTTGGCGATCGCCCGTTTGAGGATACTTTCATCAAGGAATCCATCAAACAGGCCGGGGAAGAGCGTCAGCACGTCAAACCGGATCGAGGCAGGCATCGGCCGCACCACTTCACGTTACGGGGTGACTTAGGCCGGGGTCGCCGGCGACTCGGGGGCCGCAGCCGGCGACTCGGGGGCTGCGGCTGGCGTGGCGGTCTCGGCGGTCGGGACCTTGGGCTCG
>JBDTIR010000359.1:0-13569 GCA_039936275.1 Isosphaeraceae bacterium
TCACCGGAGGACGGCAGGCGGCGGCCGTCCCACACGACGGCGCCCGACTCCTAAGCGGCCTTACCTTACGATCGGATCGCCAGCAAGCGTTGAGCCCGATCGCGCAAGGCGATCCAAGGGGCGGTCAGGTCGGTCGCGACGTCGCCGGGCTCGACCGCCAGAGGTTCCGGTCGGCCGAATTCATTGACCTGGACGAACTGCATCAGGCTGTCAAGCCAGGGGTTTGAGCGACCAGCCAGGGGGGTGCCGATCAGGGCGATCACGACCATGGCGCGCGCCCGGTGCACTTCGGCACCACGGATCTCAACGACCTGGCCGATCTGCACGGGTTGATAGCAGCGCAGATCAAGCACACGCTTGAGCACGAGGTTCGCCGACGGCCCCGCAGCCCGGTACGCGGTGGCGTAACCAGCCTCAAGGGCCAGCGACATCAAGACCCCGGCATAGAGCGTGCCGTGGTGATTGGCGTCGCGCGGCAAGACCAGGCGATGGGTCAAGGTCACGTCGTCCATCATCATCGTCGTCGTCCACACCCGGCGGCAGGGTCGAGTGAAGGAAAAGTGGTGCGGTCTGACTACCTATGATAAGAGCAAGGGTAACACGTCAAAAGGCCAGGGGCAACCAGGCCGGAACGCGGTACCGGCGCGTGCGCGCCAACGGATTCCGGCGGAAGTCGAGTCGATCCCTGGCAGACAGCCGCCCCCGGCTGTCTCGGTCCTGCCGGAATCCGTTGGCGTGTCTCGACGCCCCCCGTTCGCGGAATCTCCCAACCCCCGCTGATAATTCGAATCCGGCGCATCGATTATTTTCAGGAGGTTCATCCCTGCCCTCTCGTTCTTTGACAATCCGGCTTGAACCAGGACGCAATCGCATCACCCTCTTTTTGTGATCACGCAGCCCGCCCGTCAGCCAACACGCCTGCACGCAATCATCCACAACTTGCGGTCTCATGCCGGGTCGCGGATTGTTCGACTGACCGAGCGAACCCAAGACCCCGCGCCGAGCGAACCCAACTGCCATTTTGGCAGGCGCGATGGCGTCACGGCTCACTCTCGAAGATCCCTCGATCACTCTCGAAGAAGTTCCTCGCTCACGCGTCGGGTTTCGATGCCCGAAGCGTGGGCGACGGGCACCTTCCTTCGAGCTTTGCAACCCGACGCGTGAGCGAGGAATCTTTCTACCCGCTGCGCCGAACGAATTCTAATGAGCCTTTGGGACACCCAACCCCATGAAATTTGGGGCTCTTGATTGCTTGCAATGACTCGCTTTTTGCAGTAACTCACAGACATCCCAGACAACCCAATATGAAGACTTCCAGAGCAACCCAAGCTGCCGCGCCGAACGAACAGCCACGATCGGCGGTCGCTCAACCTGACCCCACAAAAATGCAGAGAATTGGGCGTGCCAGTGGATTCTGGGAGACGGAGATCGGAGTCAACCGCCCACGGCTGTCTCTCGGTCATGCCGGAATCCGTTGGCGCACCCTCCAACGCTGGATTTGGGATTAGGGTTTGCGAACCAAGGTCCGTCCGGCGACAATCAAATGAGGAACACCAGGACGGACCGTCCGAAGAACTCGCAAGCCGGTTCGTTCAAGCGTGGTCATTGATCCAACCGGATCATGCGGTCTTTTGATAGGGAACCTCCGCTCATGAGCAAGCCCGCCCGTAAACCCGCTCAGACGTCCCGCGCCAATCCAACAGCCCCGGCGACGTTGACCCTAGCGGCCCGGACCTCGCGCCCTTGGTCCTGGATTGGCGGTCTTTTGGGGGTAGGGGTGGTGATCGTGGCGGCCGGGCTCTTCTATTCGCTCAGCGTCGCCGCGCCTCGAACGGTCGATCATCGCCAAGAGCCGGGCCCGGCTCCCGAGGGGATGGTCTGGATTCCCGGGGGTTCGTTCTTGATGGGCTCGAACGAGATCGATGACGCGCATCCGGTCCACACGGTGCAACTGACCGGGTTCTGGATGGACCGGACCGAGGTGACGAACGCGCAATTTGCCCGGTTCGCGGACGCCTCCGGCTACAAGACCGTCGCCGAGCGCGCACCCGACCCGAAAGACTTCCCGGGCGCGCCTCCAGAGATGCTCGTCGCGGGTTCGATCGTGTTCACCCCTCCGCCCGGGCCGGTCTCGCTCGATGAATCCCTGAGCTGGTGGCGCTACGTCCCCGGGACCGACTGGCGGCATCCCGAAGGGCCCGACAGCACGATCGAAGGCCGTGAAGACCATCCCGCCGTCCATATTTGCTGGGACGACGCCGTGGCTTACGCACGCTGGGCCGGCAAGCGCCTGCCCACCGAAGCTGAGTGGGAGTTCGCCGCCCGAGGCGGTCTGGAACAAAAGCGCTATGTCTGGGGCGATGAGCGGCTGCCAGGCGGGGTCTGCCAGGCCAATAACTGGCAAGGAGAGTTCCCGAACCTGAACGAAGAGCGCGACGGTTTCGCCCGCACCGCGCCCGTCGGCTCGTTCTCGGCCAACGGGTACGGTCTGCTCGACATGGCCGGCAACGCCTGGGAATGGTGCTCGGACTGGTATCGGCCCGACGCCTACGCGACCCACTCGTTGAAAGACCCGCGCGGTCCCGCGTCGAGCCTCGATCCCCAAGAACCAGGCATCCCCAAGCGGGTCCAGCGGGGGGGGTCGTTTCTGTGCAGCGACACCTACTGCGTTCGCTATCTGCCCGGCGCCCGAGGCAAAGGTTCCGCCGACAGCGCGGCCTCGCACGTCGGGTTCCGCTGCGTCAAGACGCCCGGCCCGGAGGCTTCTTCGGGCTGAGAGAGACGGCCTTCAGGTTTCTCGATCAGGAAGAATAGTCGAGGGTCGTCGGACAATTGCCGATACAAAGGAACGACGGGTGTTCCTCACGTTGAGATTCACAAACCTGGTGTCACGGATGCACCAACGGCTCGGATCTAACGACCATTTCCTCGGCTTAAAACGGCCCTGAATCGCTCGGTCACGGAACGAGCGATCGACCCCGCCCGCAAGGTTCGACGAGAGGATTGCGGTGAAACCGGGAGCAAAAACATAGTAGACATCCGGAGCTTCAACTCTAGAATGAGTCAGTCACAAAAACCGAGTTCCTTGACATTGGACACGAATATGGGAAAATCAGCACGATCGCGTCAAGGCGGAAGAAGATCCGGATCAAGGAAGATCTAAGGGTTGCGGTCTTTTTTCCGTTGGAATCACGCTGTGGGCTGTAGTCCTGCTGAAGGATGGCGGGAGTCTTCGATTCGGTCCCGGGCGAAGCGTAAGTCGCCAGGGGACCTGGAACCGGAAAGAGACGCCATCAAGCGTGCATAGAGTGAGTCGCCTGGATCGTCCCGGGACAGGATTCACCGAGACCGGCCAAAATTACTTCCGCCAACAATCGTGGATCGCCAACGACCTTGGCCGAGCGGGTGGTCGGCGTGATTGTGGCTGGTTGAGGTTTCCGGTGAACCTGGACAAACACGTCCGGGCTCGTCCCGATGGGTTTTGTTGATGCGTTAACCGGCGGATGAGAGGAACCCGCTCTCATCCAAGGGGGGATGTTCCGTCCAAAAAGGGAAGGATTTGAGGCTGCCGGACTCGGCAGCGTTCCGGAGGAATGTCCTCCAAAAGAAGGAGGTTGACTCAATGAGCGATGAGCAGGCCGACGCGGCCCAGATCTACAAGGTGGTTGTGAACCACGAGGGCCAGTACTCGCTCTGGCCCGCCACCCGCGAGAATCCGCAAGGTTGGACCGACGCGGGCAAGAGTGGCGCGAAGTCAGAGTGTCTAGCCTTCGTGGAGGAGGTCTGGACGGACATGAGGCCCCTCAGCCTCCGCACAACCATGGACGAGTTGGGCTGAACCCAAATGAGCCGAAACCGCGACGATCGGCGCGCCGATCCCCCCAATCTGATCGAAATGCTCCGCCAAAGGGCCCGGGACCAGCCTGACCGGCTTGCGTTTACGTTCCTCGCCGACGGCGACGGGAACGACGAGGTCCGGCTCACCTATGGTGAGTTGGACCAACGGGCGCAGTCCCTCGCGGCCAGACTCCAGGGCTGGAGTCTGGCCGGCGAACGAGCGCTGTTGCTCTATCCGCCGGGCCTGGAATTCCTGACCGCGTTTTTCGGCTGTCTGTACGCCGGGGTCGTGGCCGTGCCGGCGCACTTACCGCGTCCGAACCGGCCGATGGCTCGCCTGGGGTCGATCGTTGCCGACGCCCGCCCCAAAGCGGTCCTGACCTCGATCAGCCACCTGACCGACGCCCCTCGATGGGCCGAGGCCATTCCAGACCTGGCCGGATGCCACACCCTGGCCACGGACGCTGAGAACGACCCCGCGGCTCTCTGGCAAAGGCCCGACGTGGATCAGACCACCCTGGCGTTCTTGCAGTACACCTCGGGCTCGACCGCCGCGCCGAAAGGGGTGATGATCTCTCACGGCAATCTGCTGCATAACTCCGCCTTGATCCGCGATGCGTTCGGCTCGACCGAGGACAGTCGAGGGGTCTTCTGGCTCCCCTTGTTTCATGACATGGGCCTGATCGGCGGGGTCTTGCAGACGCTCTTCTGCGGCGGCTCCAGCACCTTGCTCTCGCCTGTGGCGTTTCTGCAACGCCCCTTGCGGTGGCTCCAGGCAATCTCAGGGACCGGGGCGACGATCAGCGGCGGGCCGAACTTCGCCTATGACCTTTGCGCCCGCAAGATCGGTCCCGAGCAACGCGCGACACTCGATCTGAGCCAATGGCGAGTGGCCTTCAACGGTGCTGAGCCGATCCACCCTGAGACGCTTGAGCGGTTCGTCGAGGCGTTCGGCCCGTCCGGGTTCCGCCGCGAGGCGTTCTTGCCCTGCTACGGCCTGGCCGAGGCCACCTTGCTTGTCTCTGGCGGCCCTCCGTTGACGGGTCCGAGCGTCCTGACCGCGACCGCCGAGGACCTGGGCCGCGACCGGATCGTTGCGGCCGATCCCCAGACCAGCGGAACCTGTTCACTGGTTGGCAGCGGCCAGGTTCCAGCCGATCAAGACGTCGTGATTGTCGAGCCGGAGTCAAGGGCTCGCCGATCGGCCGATCAGGTCGGCGAAATCTGGGTCAAAGGTCCGAGCGTCGCCCAGGGGTACTGGGAGCGGCCCGAGGAGACCGAACGGACCTTTCACGCCACCCTGGCCGACACCGGCGACGGGCCGTTTCTGCGCACAGGCGACCTGGGATTCCTCCGCGACGGTGAGTTGACCGTCACCGGCAGGCTCAAAGACTTGATCATTGTCCGAGGGCGAAACGTCTATCCGCAGGACGTCGAATGGACGGTGGCGCAAAGCCATGCGTTGCTCCGTCCCGAAGGCGGCGCGGCGTTCTCGGTCGAAGTCGGCGGCGAAGAGCGGCTTGTGATCGTCCACGAGGTCGAACGCCTGGGCAAGAAGGTCAACCCGGATGAGGTTCTGTCCGCAATCCGCAGGGCCGTTGCCGAGCAGCATGAACTGGACGTGTACGCCGTCCGCCTGATCCGGGCCTTGAGCCTGCCGAAAACCTCAAGCGGCAAGGTTCAGCGCCACGCCTGCCGCAATGGCTTTCTGGCCGAGACCCTGGACGTGGTCGGGTCCTGGACCCGGGCAGTCGAAGGGCAAGCGCCTTCCTTATTACGATCAACGCCGGTTGAATGCGGTCCTCAAGGGCCGAAACCGTCGGCAAGGGTGATCGCCGACTGGCTGGCGGCCAAGGTGGCCGATCCTCTGGGGCTTCGGGCCTCCGAAGTCGATCGCCGGAGCCCGTTTGCCAACTTCGGCCTGGGCTCGCTCCAGGCGGTCCGGCTGGCCGGTGAGTTGGAAGAGTGGCTGGAACGCCCGCTCTCGCCGACGCTCGTCTACGATCATCCGACCATCGCGGCCCTGGCTGAATTCCTGGCCGATGAGCCGGGCGTGTCGGTGACGGTTGAAGGTAAAGAAGCCAACCATCGAGACGATTCGGAGCCGATCGCCATCATCGGCATCGGCTGCCGGGTTCCAGGCGCGAGCGGCCCCGAAGCCTTCTGGGGGCTCTTGCGAGACGGCGTCGAAGCGGTCGGCCTGGTTCCTGAAGACCGCTGGGACGTCGATCAAAGGGCGAGCAGTCCGAAACGGGGCGGCTTTCTGGAACAGGTCGATCAGTTTGACGCCGACTTCTTCGGGATCTCGCCTCGCGAAGCGGTGCGCATGGACCCGCAGCAACGGCTCTTACTCGAAGTCGCCTGGGAAGCCCTCGAAGACGCCGGGCAGGTTCCTGAGAGTCTGGCGGGCAAGGCGGTCGGTGTGTTCATCGGGATCGCCACTGATGATTATAGCCGGATTCCAGGAAGCGAAGCCCATTCGAGTGACGCCTACACCCTGACGGGCAGCGCGGCGAGCATCGCAGCCAACCGGTTGTCTTACGCGCTCGATCTTCGAGGGCCGAGCCTGGCAATCGATACCGCTTGCTCGTCGTCGTTGGTCGCGGCCCACTTGGCCTGCAAGAGCCTTCGCGACGGTGAGTCGGAGCTGGCCCTGGCAGGGGGGGTCAACCTGATCCTAGCACCCGAGGTTTCGGCCAACTTCGCCAAAGGGGGATTCCTCGCCCCCGACGGCCGCTGCAAAGCGTTCGACGCCCTGGCAGACGGCTACGTCCGTGGCGAAGGAGCCGGCATCGTCGTCCTCAAGCCCTTGAGCCGCGCCCTGGCCGATGGCGATCCGGTTTATGCCTTGATCCGAGGCGGGGCGGTCAACCAGGACGGTCGGAGCAACGGATTGACGGCCCCGAGCCGATCGGCGCAAGAAGCCGTCTTGCGTGCGGCCTATCGGCGAGCGGGGGTGGAACCCGGGCAGATCCAGTACGTCGAAGGGCACGGGACAGGAACGCTCCTGGGCGACCCGATCGAGGCGAACGCCCTCGGGACCGTGCTCGCCGAAGGGCGACTTTCGGGAAGGCCCTGCGCCTTGGGTTCGGTCAAGACGAACATCGGCCACCTGGAAGCCGCCGCCGGGGCCGTCGGCCTGATCAAGACGGCTCTCGCCCTCCACCATCGAGAAATCCCGCCCAGCCTTCACTTCCACGAGGCGAACCCCCACATTCCGTTCGACAGGCTTCCTTTGCGGGTGGCGACCGAGCGTACCGCCTGGCCAGAATCCGTCAACCCCCCTCTGGCTGGCGTGAGTTCATTCGGCTTCGGCGGGACCAACGCCCACATCGTTCTGGAAGGGGTTCCGCAACGATCGAACGCCCGGGCCGATCACGATCAAGCCAAAGCCCAACGGGGCGTGCTCCTGCCGCTCTCGGCCAAAGGTCCCGAAGCGCTTCGAGACCTGGCACGCTCCTGGCGAGCCGATCTTGCCGGTCGATTGCACGACGTCCCTCTGGCGGACCTTGGCTACTCCGCGTCCAACCGTCGAGGTCATCACGACCATCGCCTGGCCCTGGTGGCTGTTGACGCCGACGATGCGGTTACTGGTCTCGATGCCTACTTCCGCGACGAGGCCCACCCCGGTCTGTCAATCGGTCGTAAACCCCAGGGGCGCGGGCCTGGCCTGGTGTTTGTCTTCACCGGGCAAGGGGGGTCGTGGTGGGGCGTGGGTCGCGAGCTTCTGGAACGCGAACCGGTCGCCCGAGCCGTCTTTGAAGAGTGCGACGCTTGGTTTCGCCGTCAAGCGTCCTGGTCGCTCCTGGACGAACTGAACGCGGCCCAAACCGATTCGCGCCTGGCGAAGACCGAAGTCGCCCAGCCGGTTCAGTTCGCCCTGCAAGTCGCCCTGGCGGCGCTCTGGCGATCGTGGGGGATCGTGCCCGATACGGTGATCGGCCATAGCCTTGGTGAAATCGCCGCGGCGCATCTGGCCGGCGTCCTGACCTTGAATGACGCCTTGCGGGTGGTCTATCACCGCAGCCGATTGATGGGCAAGGTCGCCGGACAAGGGGGAACCGCGGCCCTCGGCTTGGGCGTCGATGAGGTCCGACGTCGGCTCAATGCCGAGGCCCTGAACCACCGGCTTGCGATCGCGGCCGTTAACAGCCCGGATTCGACCGCGATTTCGGGAGACGCCGACGCCCTGGCCGCCTTCGTCCAGCGTCTTGAAGCCGAAGGGATCTTCGCTCGCGTCCTGAACGTGGACTGCGCCTTCCACGGCCCCCAAATGGAAGCGATCAAGGGCGAACTGGAGTCGGCGCTCAAGGGCTTGGAACCAAGGGGCGCCGTCATCCCTTTTGTCTCGACCGTGACAGGCCGGCCCATCGACGGGCCAAGCCTCGACGCCGCCTACTGGGCCAAAAACCTGAGACAAGCGGTCCTGTTCTCGACCGCCGTTGAAGCCCTGGACGTTGGTGCGCATGAGGTTTTCCTCGAAGTCGGTCCTCATCCGGTGCTTTCCGGCGCGATCGCCGCGTGTCTCCGCCATCAACAACGATCGGCGACGATTCTCCCTTCGCTCCGCCGAGGACGTGAAGACCGGCAGGTCTTGCTGGCATCCTTGGGAACCCTGTACGCCCAAGGGTTCGCCATCGACTGGACCCGGATTTACCCCGAAGGGCGTTACGTCCGCCTGCCGACTTACCCCTGGCAGCGCGAGCGGTTCTGGCTCGAAGCCGTTGACGCCCCTTTGGCCTTGCGGAATGGGCATGCCAAGGTCGGACTCAATGGGCATCCAGCACCGACGATTCGCCTTGGGGAAACCAACCCGGCTCCGCTGATTCATGAGATCCAGTGGAAACCGGCCGGGTTGTCAAGTCGAGCGGTCGATGCGTCGCCATCAAGGAATGGCCGATCGGATCATTGGCTGATCTTCAGCGATGCCGAGGGGGTCGGCGAGGCCCTTCGAGAACGCCTGGAAGCGAGGGGAGACGCTTGCGTCCTGGTCAAGGCGTCTCCAGGAAGTCATCCGACGGACCTCGTCATTGATCCGACTGATCCGGAGGCCGTTCATGGCTTGATTCAGGAGACCCTGCAACCGGCTCGCGGACGTTGCCGAGGGGTAGTGTACCTCTGCCCCTTGGACTCCAGTTTGACGGACCAAGGAACGCCAAGCGACCTGGAATCCGCTCAGCGGATTGCCTGCGGAGGCGTCCTGTCGTTGGTGCAAAGCCTTGCGGACGTTGGCGGAGAGCGCTTGCCCAGGCTCTGGGTGGTGACTCGCGGGGCCCAGACGACCGAGCCGACGGCCGAAGGCCGGCCGTCACTGGCGCAGGCAACCCTCTGGGGTCTGGGACGATCGTTCGCCCTGGAGTATCCGGAGTTCTGGGGTGGTTTGATCGACCTCGACCCCGAGGCCGAAGCCGACGCCAAGGGTAACGAAGCCGCGACCTTAGCAACGACGATCATCAACGCGGGCAACGAGAATCAGGTTGCCGTCCGCCAGGGGGAATGCCTTGTCCCTCGCCTGGTGCGCAACCCCGGGCTGGCCGATTCCTCGAAGTCGTTGCCCTTGCGTCCCGAAGGGACGTATCTGATCACAGGAGGCCTGGGCGACCTTGGCCTGCGCGTAGCTCGAAGGCTGGTGGAGCAGGGGGCGCGTCGCCTGGTGCTCCTGAGCCGATCGGGCTTGCCCGACCGCGACGCCTGGGAAGGGCTGCCAGAAGTCGACCCCGCCAGGCATCGGGTCGAGGCAGTGCAAAGCCTGGAACGACTGGGCGCGACCATCGTGACCCCCGCGGTCGATGTGGCCGACGAAGTTGGCATGGCGGCCCTGTTCGATCAGCTTCGACGCACCTTGCCGACCTTGCGAGGGGTTGTCCACGCCGCCGGGGTCGTCCGCCCTCGATCCGACCGCGCTTTGGAGTTGGACGGCTTGCTCTCGTTGTTCCGCCCGAAAGTTCAAGGGGCCTGGATCTTGCACCAGTTGACCCGGGGGCTCCCCCTGGACTTCTTCGTGCTCTTCTCTTCGGTCTCGTCGGTCCTGGGAGCGCGCGGGCAGGCCGATTATGCCGCCGCCAACGCCTTTCTTGACGCCTTTGCCCACGATCGCGCGGCCCAAGGGCTCCCCGCTCAGAGCATCAACTGGGGCCCCTGGGGCGGTGACGGCATGGCGGCCTCGTCAGGCTGGTTGCGGTCGTTGCGGCTCATGGGCTTGAACCCCTTGGACCCGGAACGCGGGCTCGACGCCCTGGACTGGCTCTCCGGATCGAAAGGCAGGCAGGTCACGGTTGTAGACGCGGACTGGTCCACCTTGAAAGCCCTGCACACCGAGGAACGCGGTGGTTCGTTCCTGGACGAGATCGAATCCCAAAGGACGGAAATCGCCGGCAAGGGCCGGGCCGACCTCCGCGCCTTGCCGGTCGAGGAGCGGAAGACGCGGGTCCTGGAGATCTTGCGTAATCGGGTCGCCGACGTCCTCCGCTTGCCTGCCGAACGGGTCGACGTGGATCGTCCTCTGGACACCCTGGGCCTCGACTCGTTAATGGCGATGGAATTGAAGGCCGCCATCGAAGCCGACCTGGGAGCGGTCTTGCCGCTGTCGAGCTTTTTGGAAGGACCGTCGATCGCCAAGCTCGCCGATCGGGCGTTGGCGGACCTGGCGGACCCCTCGGCCCAGCCGTCGGCAACCTTGTCGGCAAGCCTGGAGCCCGTCGCCGAGTCCCCTTTGTCACTCGGCCAGCAATCCTTGTGGTCGGCGCATCAGGTCGCGCCCCAAGGGTCGGCGTACAATATCAGCGGCGCGGCGAGGGTTCGCGAAGACCTGGACCTTGATGCGTTCCGGGCCAGCTTGCGGCGGCTCGCCGAGCGCCATGAGTCATTGCGGACCGTGTTCGCCACGGTAAACGACCGGCCGGTCCTACGGGTCCGTGATCACTCAGAAATTGATTTGAGGATCGAAGACGCCTCGGCCTGGAACGACCTCGATCTGCAAAGACGCCTGGTCGAAGCATCGAGACGCCCGTTCGACCTGGAGCGCGGCCCGTTGGTTCGGGTCGTCGTCTACCGTGTTTCAGATCGTGAACACGTCATTCAACTCATCATTCATCATATTATCACAGATTTCTGGTCGATCGCCGTCTTGATGGATGAGTTCGGCCGGTTCTACGCTTCGGAACGGTCGGGCGTGCCTGCGGCGTTGGAGCCAATCGACCTGCGGTATACCGACGTCGTCCGCTGGCAAGGTGAGATGGTGGCGGGGGCGGAAGGGGACCGGCTCTGGAGTTACTGGCAAGGACAACTGGCGGGTCCGCTGCCGGAACTGAGCTTGCCGGCCGATCGGCCTCGGCCGCCAGTGTGGAGCTATCGAGGGGCGAGCCGGTCGATCACCTTGGACGCCGGTTTAAGCCAGGGGGTCGCGGCGTTGGGGGATCGGCTTGGGGCGAGCCCGTACGTTACTTTGCTGGCCGCGTTCCAGGTCTTGCTTTCCAGGTTCAGCGGCCAGAACGACCTGATTGTCGGCTCGCCTGTGTCTGGCCGAACCCGGCCCGGCCTGGAAGGGTTGACCGGCTACGTCATCAACCTGTTGCCGATGCGGGCCAATCTCGCCGGCAACCCGACGTTCGAGGAGTTCCTCGGGCAGGTCCGCCAGACTGTGCGCGACGGTCTTGAGCACCAGGACTTCCCCTTCGGCCTGGCCATCCAGCGGCTTCACCCCGACCGCGACCCCAGCCGAACGCCCGTCTTCCAGGTCATGTTTATCTATCAAAAAGCCCAGCGTCTCGACGACCAGGGGCTGACCCCGTTCGCGCTCTCGACGGCAGGCCCGACGATGGTCCTGGGCGGCCTGCCGATGGAGTCGATGGCCCTGGACAAAGGGACGGCGCTGTTTGACCTCACCTTGACGGCCGCCCTCTTGGACGGACTGCTCCGTTTCTCACTGGAATACAACACGGACCTGTTTGATTCGTCCACCATCGACCGCCTGCTCCAGCACTTCCAGACCCTCTTGGCCGGGATCGTCGCCCATTCTGGCCAAGGGGTCGCCGATCTTGCCTTGCTGAGCCTGGACGACCAGCGCCAGCTTCTGGGCGAGTGGAGCGGCGGGCCTTCGAAAGCGCCCGGTGAGACCGAAGGCATCCATCAGCGGTTCGAAGCGCACGCCAAGCGCACACCAGACGCCATCGCCCTGATTTACGGCGACCAAGGCGTGACCTACCGCACCTTGAACGAGCGGGCGAACCGCCTGGCGCACTTCTTGCGCGGCCTGGGGGTCGGCCCTGACGTGCTGGTGGGCCTCTGCGTCGGCCGATCCGATGAGATGATGGTCGGCGTGCTCGGCATCCTCAAGGCAGGGGGGGCCTATGTGCCGCTCGACCCCGAATATCCTCGCGATCGCCTGGAATTCATGATCCAGGACGCCGGCCTGTCGATCCTCTTGACCGAGGATCGGCTAAGGTCGGAACTTCCGGAGCACGCCGCGCGGGTCGTCTGCCTCGATACCGACCGCGACGCCATTGCCGCGCAACCAATTGAGAATCTGAACGCGCCTGCAAGCGATACGAGTCTGGCCTACGTGATTTATACCTCGGGCAGCACGGGCAAGCCCAAGGGGGTCATGGTCGGCCATGCGAGCCTGGTCAATGCGTTTGACGCCTGGAACGAGGCGTACCACCTGCATCCAGGGGCCCGGCACCTTCAGGCGGCCGGGTTTGCTTTTGACGTCTTCACCGGCGACTGGACCCGCGCCTTGTGCTCGGGCGGCACGTTGGTTTCTTGCCCTCGCGAACTCTTGCTTGATCCTGACGCGCTTCACGCCTTCATCGAGCGTGAACGGATCGAGTTTTCCGAACTGGTGCCGGTCGTGGCCGAGAGTTTGATCCGCAGCGTCGAGGCCAAAGGGGAGACGCTCGACACCTTGCGCTTGATCGCCGTCGGCTCCGATCAATGGCGAGCCGGCCAGCACCAACGGCTTCGCAAGCTGGTCGGACCGACGGCAAGGGTCGTCAACTCGTATGGCCTGACCGAAGCGACGATCGACAGCACGTACTTTGAAGGGACCCTGGACGGACTCGCGGCCGACCGCTCGGTGCCGATCGGCCGACCGTTCTCAGGGTCCAAGGTCTATGTGCTTGATGACCGCCTCAACCCGGCGCCTATCGGCGTCCCTGGCGAGTTGTGCGTCGGCGGCTTGGGCCTGGCTCGTGGATACCTGGGCCGACCCGGCTTGACCGCTGAACGGTTCGTGCCTGATCCGTTCAGTGACCGGCCAGGAGCGAGACTCTACCGGACGGGCGACCTGGCGCGTTGGCGAACCGACGGATTGCTGGAACTGGTGGGCCGATCGGACCATCAGGTCAAGGTCCGCGGGTTCCGGATCGAGCTGGGTGAGATCGAAGCCGTGCTTTCGAGACATCCAGGGATCCAGGGCGCGGCGGTGGTGGCTCGCTCTTTGCCCACCGGCGAGACGAGGTTGGCCGGTTACGTGGTTGCCGGTGATGAAGCGTCACCGGAACCGTCTGAGGTGCGCCGATGGCTCAAAGAGCGACTGCCGGATTACATGGTGCCGTCGTCCTTGATGGTCCTCGACGCCTTGCCGGTCTCGCCCAACGGCAAGGTGGATCGTCGAGCCCTGGCCGCCCTCGCTCCCGTCGCCGTCGAGACCGTTGAGGTCATGACCGAGGCTCGCAACCCGACCGAAGCCTTGCTCGCTCAGCTTGCGGCCGAAGTCCTGGGCGTCAAACAGGT
>JBDTIR010000360.1:0-12932 GCA_039936275.1 Isosphaeraceae bacterium
ACCGACGCCGACGACGACGCCATTCGCCGCCTCTACTGGAAATCCTGGGCCAACGTCCTGTCGTCGGTCTATCAAGACTGCTACGGCGTGATCTATCGAGAGCCCGAGCTCATGGGCTTCACCCTCCTGGAAGCCATGGCCTGCGGCACCCCTGCGATCGCTTCGCGAGTCGCGGCGATGCCTGAATTCATCCAGGAAGGGCACACCGGATACGTCTATGACACCCCTGAACAACTTACCGAACAACTGCGCCTCCTCTCGAAAAACCCCGGGTTGGTCGAACGAATCGGCCGCAACGCCCGCGAGGCCGTCGAGCGAGACTTTGATCTGAAGGTCGCCGGCGCCCGATTCCTCGCCGTCTATGAGGAACTGATCGCCAGCGCCGAGGAGATGGCCGCGTGAAGATTCTCGTTTTGAGCAATCTGTATCCACCCGACGTCATCGGCGGCTACGAACTCTGCTGCCGACAAGCCGCCGACGCCCTCCGTCAACGCGGTCACGACGTCCGGGTGCTCACCACCGCCCCCCGAAGCCCTTCGCCCGCGGAACCCCAGGTCCGGCGCACCTTGCGCCTGACCGACGTCTGGAGCCACTACTCATTCCAGAAAAGCGCCCCCATCACCGCGCATCTCACCCAGAGTGAATCACACCGCGTAAATGCTTATAATGTTCATGCCTTGCTTGGTGAACTGGAAGAATTTCAACCTGATGTCGTTTACGTTCACATGTTGATCGGTATCGGCGGTCTCGCGCTGATGGCTTGCTTGCATCATTTGCAGGTCCCCTGGGTCTGGCAGCTTGGCGACGACGTGCCGGTGAAGCTTTGCCAGATCGCCGGCCGACTGAACCCGACCCTGGCTCGCGAGTTCTCTCGTCAGCTTCACGGCCATTTCATCCCCGTCAGTCAACAATTGCTTGACGCAATCGAGACCAGCGGGGCCACGCTCAATGGCGTGGTCGAGGTCATTCCCAACTGGATCGTCGGCCCCGAACCGCCGCCCCACGCGGATTATTTCCGGGGCAAACACCTTCGGATCGCCGCGGCGGCCAGCATCATCGATCGTCAGACCGACAAAGGAATCGACCTGGCTGTCGAGGCCGCCGCACTCCTCCGAGATCGAGGATATGACCACTTCTCGCTTGACATCTTCGGTCAGGTACACGATCCCTATTTCCCTAGCCTGATCCTTAATTATGGCTTGAATGATCGCGTGACCTTGAAAGGCAGTTTGCCACAAGATGACTTGATTGCGCATTATTCGGAATACGACCTCTTTCTCTTTCCCACCAGACCTGGCGAGCCGTTCGGCGTCGCCCCCTTGGAAGCCGCGGCGCGGGGGTGCGTCCCCTTGATCTCGCAGACCTGCGGCATCGCCGAGTGGCTGGTCCACACCATTGACTGCCTGAAAGCCCCGCGTACCGCCGCCGCCTTCGCCAGGACTGTCTCCGCCGTGCTTGACGGCTCGATCGACCTGGAACCAATCGGCCGCAGGGCCTCGGCCGTCGCCAGACGCGAATTCCATATTGATACGATTATTCCTCGAATTGAAGACCACTTGCGCCGCGCCTCGCGGCAGTCGCGAGCAGGCGCAGGCACCCCGGAAGAGGCATACCGCCTGGCGCTCCTGGCGGAGAAACTTTCGCGGGTCTTGATCCACGAATCACTCTGCGCTTGAGAATATAGGGAGATCGAACCATGAGCGACCTTGCTTTTTATAATGTCGGCTGCGGCGAAGCGAAGGGGATGCGCCGGCTCGTCGTCCTGGCGCGTCGAGGCGTCCGACGGATCCTCCGACCGATCTTTCTGCGTCAGGTCGAGCTCTTTCAGAGCCTGTGCAACCGCCTCGACGCGGCTGAGCGCCGAGACGCTGAGCACCGCCACGAACTCGACCACCTCACTCGCAGACAAGACCACCTCGGCGACCAGATGCAGCATACGATGGCCTTCGGCTGGGATTACGTCGCCCTCGTCCGACGGGTCGCGGTCCTCGAAGACCGGCTCGAAGCCCTGGCCGCCCAACCGCAAAGCGGCCACGCACCACTCAGCAACTTGCGGGCGCACGGCCCCCATTTGATCCAGAACAATACAAGACATGCCGACGCAAATCACTGAGGATATGCCGTTCCTCTGTCTCCAAGGAATTCGTTCATGTCTTCCAGAACCAGGCTGCGGCTGCTCTGCGTCCTCTCCCCCTCGAACCAGATGTACTCGGGGATCGGCCGCGCCGTCTTCGAGCTGGCCGCGCGCCTGAGCGATCGGGTCCAGTTCGAATTCGCTATGAGCAATTATTTCACCAAGAACCTGGATATTCTGAAAACATTTTGCCTTGAACATGAGATTCCCCTTCATATTGGCATCGGCCGCGCCGAAGCCGGGTCGCTCGACACCTACAACGAGGGCCTGCCGGGCCTCTTGAGCCAGCGGCGGTGGGACGCTCTCGAGTGCGTTTGCTGGGCGAACGCCGCCACCAATGAAGGCGTGCTGGCGAACCTGCGCGACGAGGTGCTCTGCTACACCCCGCACGATCAACCGATCTGGACAGTGCCCATGTCGCCCGAACAGGCCGGGCACATCGAGACAATCCATCGGCGTATGCTCCAGCGAGCCGACGTCGTCTGTTGTGATTCCCCCCGGGAACGGACCCAGTTGCAGAGACAGGCGATTGGCTTGAACAACTGCCGATATTTCCCTCTCGGTTGCGATTTCCAGCAGTTTCGTCCAGGACCGCTCGATCGTCGCGACCAGTTGTTGTTCGTTGGCGACCTGGCCGAGCCTCGCAAGCGATTCGACCGCGTTCTGGCGGTGCTCGACCGCTTGCTCGTCCTGCGGCCGTCGGCGCGTTTGGTAGTGGTTGGCAACCGGAGCAACGAGGTCAACCACCTGATCCCCGCCCATTTACGTCATGCATGCGAGTTGCGCGGTTATGTGGATGAATCCGCCTTGCACCGGGCTTACGCGGAGAGTTCCGGCCTGATTCTCTTGTCTGACTTCGAGGCGTTCGGAATCCCGATCCTTGAGGCGCTCGCGTGCGCAACTCCTGTGTTTCTCAGCACGCTTAACGAGACCCAGAGCCTCTTTGGCAAGTTCCGGGGCGCCCATTTCTGTCCAGGCGACGACGCCGGCGCGACGGCCGAGATCATCGCGCGGACACTGGCCCTAGGGCGGACCGCGATCGCCGAGAATCGCAGCGACCTCAGTCGGCTTCGCTCCACGTTTGACTGGGACGTACAAGCCGATCGTAAGTGGGACGCTCTGGCCGCCGCCTGGTTCCAACGCCGCTCTTGGGCCTGGACCGCGTAACCGCCGCGCTGGATCGCTGAGTCGGCGTGGATCGCACGCCCTCAAGATCCGCCGCGACCGAACGAACCTGTTGTTTTGGCTGTCCCGGGCAAAGTGGCTGAATCACACCGCTTCCAAGGTTGGACAGCTATGTTCGGCGATTTTTGATCCTCGGATCAGGCCGGCGCGCCGTCTGCTCAGAGGCTTCGGCATGCGCCTGATCCGATGGAAATGCTAGATTTCTTATTCATGAATATGGATTTCCTCCGTATTCAGGGCAAAGGGGGTCCGCCGAGGCGGTTAAGCTCATCGTGACGTTGACGCCAGTCTTGGGCGTTGAGGATGCGGACGCCGTCGCTCGCGGTCAGTTCCATGCCGGTGAGGACCTGGACCCAGAGGGCGACCCGCGAGACGGGGACGTTGCTGGGCACGGGGTCGGGGATGGTCCAGAGTCGCGACGGGTCGTCCTTGACCGAGCCGGTCAAGAGAGTGCGGCCGTCAGGGGCGAAGGCGCAGATGAAGACGCGAGACTGATGACGCAACGGGGGGCCGAGCGGCTTGCCGGTAGCCCGGTCCCAGAGCCTGGCGGCAGTCGCCTGCGGGCCGTCGGAGGTAAGCACCGCGAACGAGGCCCCGTCGGGGCTGGGCACGACTCGCCAGACGCCGCCGGTCAAGCGTAACGGGGGACCGAGCGGACGGCCGGTCGAGGCGTCCCAGGCTTGGACGGCGCGGTCCTGGCCGCCGGACAAGAGGGTCTTGCCGTCGGGCGTGTAGGCCAGAAACTCGCAGAGCCCCTGGTGCGGTAACGAGGCGATCGCCTGGCCGGTCTTTGCGTCCCAGAGCCGGCCGCCGCCTGGTTGGAACCCGGTGGCAATCGTCCGGCCGTCAGGGCTATACGCGACGGCGAAAACCGTCTCCGAGGCGGCGTGACGCAAGGGTTCCCCTTTGAGTTCGCCAGAAAGGGTCTGCCAGCGCTGGACGTCGCGGTCGCTGACCGTGACCAGGGTTTCGCCGTCGGGGCTGAGGTCCAGGCTCGTGTAGGCTTGCCGGGTGTTGTGGGGCATCGGCTTGCCCACGGGTTTGCCCGTCCGGGCGTTCCAGACCCGTGCGTTGCGGCCGTCGGTGGTGACGACCAGGCGGCTGTCGGGAGTGTACAGGGCGTCGATCAGGCCGGGGGCGTCGAGCGTGGCCAGGGTCGTCCCGGTCTTCGTGTCCACGATCAAGGCCCCGGTGGTCGTGCTGGTGAACAGCGAACGACCGTCGCGGCTGAATTCGACCAGGGGGGTCGTGCCGCCAGAGGGTAAGGGGTCGCCGACCGTAAGACCGGTCTCGGCGTTCCAGCGCTGGGTGCCGAACTTGCTTGTGGTGGCGACAAACCGGCTGTCGGGGCTGTAGGCGACCGAGGCGATCTGGCTAGGAACCGGCAGGCTCAGTCCGAGCCTCGCATCGACGTCGGCCTCGCGGACCTGGACGCCGTCGGTGGGCGTCTCGGTCAAGAACGACCGTCCGTTGGGGCTGAAGGCGACCCGGTTGACTCCGCTGGTCCGTTCCAAGGGGTCGTCGAGCGGTCGGCCTGTATCGGCGTCGCGCAGGTAGACGAGGCGATATTCACCGGTCAAAAGCGTTGATCCGTCGGGGCTGTAGGCAGCCGAGAGCAGGCTCTTGACCGTCTCGTCGTACCAGAGTTCTGCGACCGGGCTGCCGGTTTTAGTTTCCCAGAGCCGAGAGATCCCGTCGGGACCGTCGGTCAAGAACCGTTCGCCAGCAGGATTGAAGAGTTGAAGGCGGCGGGGGCCAAGCGGGAGCGGCTCACCGATCGCCTTGGCGTCGGCCGCGTTCCAGAGCCGCGCCTTGCCGTCGGCGCAACGGACCAGCAGGGCCCTACTCCCGGGGCTGAACCGGGCGTCGAGAACTTTGGTCGTGTGTTGCAACGGAGGGCCGACCGGAGTGACTGTGCGGGCGTCCCAGAGCTGGACGACCCCGGGCTTGATCAGGGTCCAGATGCGCGTTCCGTCCGGGGAGAAAGCGGCGGGAACGTTGGCGACGTGCGGCATGGGAGTGCCGATCAGTTTGGCGTTGGTCGCGTTCCAGAGTCGCGCGAGGCCGCCCTCTTCGGATACCAAAAGGGCCTGGCCGTCTGGACGGTAGGCGACGTTCTGGATGGGCCTGGAGTGTTCCAAAGGGCCGCCCATCCGCCCCCCTCCGGTGCCCCAGAGGAAGACCTCGGATTGGTCCGTTTTGGTCCAGAATCCCTGGTTCGCCGGACCGAACCCCACCGCGACGACCGGTCCCGGGTGAGCGAGCGGCGGGCTGAGCGGTTCGCCGCTGGTCGTCCAGAGACGGGCGGCCTGGTCGGCGCACCCGGTGACGAGTTCCCGCCCATCGGGCCGATAGTCCACGCAGAGGACTGGGCCGTCATGGTGCAACCGCTCCACCAACTGACCGTTGTCGGTCTTCCAGATCAGGGCCTTGCCGTCCTGCCCCGCGGTGATGAGCGACTTGCTGTCGGGGGCGAAGGCGATCGCGTTGATCGCCGGCGGATGGGACAGCGTGCCGTTGAGTTGTCCGGTCTTCAGGTCCCAGACCTCGAACGTCGCGGCGTCCAGGTGAACCAGGTATGAGCCGCCGTCAGGGCTGAAGGTTCCAGGTGGCGAGGGGTGGGCGACCCGAGCGGCGTGAAGATCAAGCCGGTAGTGGGCCAGGTTGGCCCGCGCGACCCGCTGAAGGTCGGCGTCGCCGGCCCTGGTCGCCAGTTCCAGACCGCGCACCATCCAGAGCATTCCGAGGCCGGTCTCGCCGCCGTCGGCGACCGTCTGGCCGTGTTCCAGGTCGAGGCTGGCGGTCTGGTGCTGGGCTTCGAGACGCTGGACGTGGGCGGCCTTGCGTTCAACCTCGGCTTCCAGGCGATCGGCCACCGCCTGCCGGTGCGCCTCGCGCTCGGCGCGATTGGCGGTGACCAGGCGGAGGTTCGCTTGGGTTTGAACGGCCGAGACCGCCGCCAGGCCGAGCAGGGCCACGACCGCGCCGACCCCGACCATCAGGACCAAACTACGATGCCGGCCGACCCAGCGGCGGATTCGGATCGGACGCGGCTCGCGCCAGGCGGAGACCGGCTCGTCGGCCAGCCAGCGCTCCACGTCGTCGGCCAGGGCCCTGGGCGTGGCGTAACGGTTCCGGGGCTGAAGCGCCATCGCCTTCAGGCAGATCGCTTCCAGGGGGCGGGGGACGTCCCTGCGAATCTGGCGAGCGTTGGGGATCTCGCCTTGGGTCACGCGGCGCAGGACGTCGGCCACATCATCGCCTTCAACCGGCGATTGGCCCGTCAAGATACAGTAGAGTGTGGCGCCCAGGCTGTAAACGTCGCTGGTCGGGCCGATCCGGTCGAGCTTGCCCGCGGCTTGCTCGGGACTCATATACTGCGGCGTGCCGATCGCCGAGCCCGCCAAGGTCTCGGCCGTTCCGCTCAACGACGGGCCGAGCATCGCCTCGCCTGGCCCTTCCCCAGCCTCGGTATCCGGCGAGCCCAACGTCTTCGCCAGGCCCCAATCCACGACCAAGGTCTCGCCATAAGGGCCGAGCATCACGTTGGCAGGCTTGAGGTCTCTGTGCAAGACCCCTCGACTGTGGGCGTACTCGATCGCGTCGCAGACGTCCAGGAACCTGCCGAGCAACCGGCGCAACTCGGCGAGCCGCTCGCGAGGGTCGCGTCCCGAGTCGTCGCCGGCGTGGAACCTGGTGATCGCTTCCTTGAGGCTGTCCCCTTTGATAAACCGCATCGCATAGTAAGGACGGCCGTCAGGCTGGTAGCCCAAGCCATAAACCGGCACGATCCCGGGATGCTCGAGATTGCCGGTGACTTCTGCTTCCAGGACGAACCGAGCCCGCCCCTGAGGGTCGTCGGCGTGGCGCTCCTGGATCGCCTTCAAGGCGACCTCGCGCTTCAACTCCCCGTCGCTGGCCAGGAAGACCTCGCCCAGACCGCCCCGAGCATGAGAACGAAGAATCCGGTAGCGGCCGGTCGGCGAACCACCCCCAAACTCCGACGCCGGTAACTCACCCGAGGGCCTGTTCATCTCGATCGTCGCGCCGGGGTCGGATGGGCCAACCCGTGGATTCGGGCAGAAGACCGTGGCAAACGGGTCGCCCACGTGCATCGACTGAGTCGGGCCGTCGGAGATGGGCGGGTCCGTGTCGGTGGTGGTTGGATTGTTGGCGGGGAGAAGATCCCGGTTCGCGTCAGCCTGGGTCATGAGTTCTCAATTGCCTCGACAAAAGATCCCGCAGACCGCCCCGACGCCCGCCCTGGTTTGAGTTCCTCGAGGGGACGGCACGACAACGCGACCCTTCCTTGTCTATAATAGAGTATTCCCGGGCTAAATGTCACCCGGATTGGGGGAACGACTGCGATGGCCAATGCATTCTCGAAGGTGGAAGACGCACTTCAGGCCCTGACCGAGGGACGGATCGTAATCGTTGTCGACGACGAGCGGCGCGAGAACGAAGGCGACTTCATCGCGGCGGCCGACACGATCACGCCCGAGACGATCGAGTTCATGATTACCCACGGTCGAGGCCAGGTCTGCATGCCGATCATGCCCGACCTGGCCCGCCGTCTGGGGTTGCGACGCATGGTTGA
Source organism: Isosphaeraceae bacterium (assembly GCA_039936275.1). Taxonomy (GTDB): domain Bacteria; phylum Planctomycetota; class Planctomycetia; order Isosphaerales; family Isosphaeraceae; genus JBDTIR01. The sequence continues at coordinate 7,917 of JBDTIR010000360.1, forward strand.
ACGCAACACTGCGCCTCACCGCACCCCGTTCACCATCCCTGTCGATCACGCCAGTTGCCGAACCGGCATCACCGCCGAGGAACGGGCGCGTACCGTCAAGGCCATCCTTGACCCCAAGACCCGACCGGCCGACCTGGTTCGCCCGGGCCACTTATTCCCCTTGGTTGCCAAGGAAGGCGGCGTCCTCCGTCGCGCCGGACATACCGAGGCCACCGTGGACCTGGCCCGCCTGGCCGGCCTGACTCCCGCCGGCATCCTCTGTGAAATTCTCGACGGCGTCGGTCGCGCCAGCAGAGACCGTCTGCACGCCATCGCCGCCGAATTCCAACTGCCAATCCTCTCGATCGAGATGCTGATCAAGTACCGACGCCGTCGCGATCGCTTGGTCCACCGCGTGGCCGAGGCCGAGATGCCCACCCGTTACGGCAAAGGGCGCATCCTCGGCTATCAGGTCGATTACGAACCCAGAAACGAGCCGGTCGTGATCGCCTTCGGAGACCTCACGTCGGTTGAGGCCCCCTTGGTCCGGATTCACTCGTCCTGCTTCACCGGCGACCTGCTCTCCTCGCTCCGTTGCGATTGCGGCGACCAGCTCCACATGGCCTTGCAAATGATCGCGGCCGAAGGGGTGGGCGCCTTGATCTACCTGCCGCAAGAAGGGCGAGGCATTGGCCTGATCTCGAAATTGAAGGCGTACGCTCTCCAGGATCAAGGGGCCGATACCGTCGAAGCCAATCGCGCCCTCGGCTTCCCCGTCGATCCTCGCGATTACGGCGTCGGGCTCCAGGTGCTCGAAGACCTGGGCTTGAACCAGATCAGGCTCATGACGAACAACCCGAAAAAGCTCGACGCCTTCATCCTCCAGGGGTACGGCCTGACGGTCGTCGATCAGGTGCCGATCATCGCCCCCGAAGAACCCGAGCGCCGCCGATACCTCGACACCAAGCGCGACAAGCTCGGCCACCGCTTGCCCCAACCCGAGGCCGACACAATCATCAACGCCAACGGAACCTGACCAGAGGCGTGCCTTCGCTCGTTGAAGTCCGCCTGTGATCGCGAATGGGTTCCAGGCCCCTGGCAGACCAGGTCGGGGCCGGTTATGCTCGCCGGTCCCGCGATCCTTTGTGTCGCCAAACCCGCCCTCAACTGGAGCAAAGCGCCCATGTTGCGCCTCGCCGCTCTCGCCTTGACCCTCGTCGTCGCAGCCTCCACCGCCCAAGGAGCCGACGACTACACTCTTGGTCCCGACTCCCAGCGCCAGGAGGGTGTCCCCGAGGGGAAGGTGACCAAGCATTCCTGGACCAGCACTGTCTTTCCAGACACCGTCCGCGATTACTGGGTCTACGTTCCCGCCCAGTACGACAAAGCCAACCCCGCCAGCGTCATGGTCTTCCAGGACGGCGGCAACTACGTCAATGAAACCGGTCAATTTCGAGTGCCGACCGTTTTCGACAATCTGATCCATAAGAAAGAAATGCCCGTTACCATTGGCATTTTCATCAACCCGGGCGTGTTCCCCTCTGACCAGGCCGCGGGCAAACCACGGTCGAACCGCAGCTTTGAGTACGACACCCTGTCCGATCAGTACGCCCGGTTCCTGGAACAAGAAATCTTGCCCGAGGTCGCCAAGTCGAACAACTTGACCACCAACCCCGATTCCAGAGCCATCGGCGGCATCAGCTCCGGCGGCATCTGCGCCTTCACCGTCGCCTGGGAACGCCCTGACCTGTTCCGTAAAGTACTCAGCCACGTCGGCAGCTTCACCAATATCCGAGGCGGCGACGTCTATCCAGGGATCATCCGCAAGGCCGATCACAGGCCGATCCGCGTCTTCCTTCAGGACGGCTCGGGCGACCTGGACAACGCCCACGGCAACTGGCCCCTGGCTAACCAGCAGATGGCCGCCGCCTTGAAGTTCGCCAACTATGATTACAAGTTTGCCTTTGGCGACGGCGGCCACAACGGCAAGCACGGCGGCTCGATCCTGCCGGATTCGCTCCGATGGCTCTGGCGGGAAGGTAGCGCGAGCACGGACCGGTAAGCGGCAAAGTCCGTCCGCGGAGACCTTGGGAAATCGTCGCTTGACCAGGCGCGCGAATTAGCTATGATCCGCAACGCCTCGTGGGGAGCCTTCACCCGAGGTCCAGAAGTCCTCTCGTGATCAAACATCCTCTCCCGGCGATCATTCGAACGACCTTTGACAGGTCGCGCCGGGAGAAATACCGATTTGGTGGATGGTTCCAAGGAAGGAAGAGGGGGAATTGCCGATGGATCGGCTCATTCGCTGCCTTGTAGCCCAGTGCGGGCTCGGCCTCATGATTCTGGCGTCCACCGGCTGCCGGAGCCTGAAGTCCGAGGTCCCACCCCGGCCGACGTTCTCAGCTCCTGAAGGGCCGTCGGCCCCGGTGTCGTTCGGTTCCGACCCCTCGCCCGTGCAGGTGCCGGCGGCCAATTTCTCCAGCGACGGTCCCAGCAACGCTCTCGGATCGCCCTACGGCGCACCACCGCCAACCTCCAACGGCGACCTGATGCCCGGCCAGATGCCTGTCCAGAACGGCGGCGGTCTCCCGCCCCAGGGCCAGCCTGGCATGATGGGTGCGCCTGGTGCGTCGCCCAGCCCCTTGTAAGCTCAACCACAAGACCCGGCAGCAGCGTCTGTTCCATGACCTTCCTCTCCACTTTGGAAGAGGGGGGTCACTTTCTCTCGTTGCTCTTTCGGATTCTTGGCGATTCCCTTAGTAAATCCCTTGAATCATGAATATCCTTTATGAAGACGCCCACTGCCTGGCGGTGTCGAAGCCTGGCGGACTATTGACGCAAGGGGTAGCTGGGGGCGAGCCGACCCTGGAGCGGGCGGTGCGACTGCACTTGCGGCCTGATGATCCAGGGGCGGTTTATGTTGGCACGGTCCACAGGCTCGACCGGGTGGTCTCGGGAGTGGTTCTCTGGGCCAAGACGCCGAAGGCGGCGCGCCGACTGGCCCGGCAATTCGCCGAGCGCGTGGTGAGCAAGGAATACTGGGCGATCGTCTCCGGAACGCCTCAATCGGCCGAAGGGACCTGGGACGACTGGCTCTATGAGCATGAGACCGGCCTGGGCGTGGTCCAGATCTGCCAAGGGGGCACCCCTCGGGCGCGTCGGGCCTTGACGAGGTTTCGCCACGAGGTGGACGCCGAGGGCGTCCCCTTCGGGTGCGTCTGGCTGCGGCTCTGGCCGGAAACCGGGCGGACCCACCAGCTCAGGGTCCAGGCAGGCGCGCGCGGGTTGCCGGTCCTGGGCGATCGGGCCTATGGATCGGTCGAGCCGTTCCCGATCGGGATCGCGCTGCACGCTCGGGCCTTGACGGTCCAGCATCCGACGCTGGACCGTCCCATCAGATTTGAGGCCCCGCTCCCCGATACTTGGGAGGAACGGGGGATTCGACTGCCTGGGATCAAAGATTCACCACGAGGAGTCGAAGGTCCCGGGAAAACGCACAAAGAGAACTGAAGATGTTCTCACTGTTGCGCCCTCCTTCGTGCTTATTCTTCGAAGCCGATCTCGACCACTTTCAGGCGGAGGGTGCCGGTGGGGATGGGGACTTCGGCGACTTCACCGATCTTCTTGCCGACGAGACCCTGGCCGATCGGGCTGGTCAGGAGGATCTTGTTCTGGTCGTAGTCTTCATCGCCAGGGCCGACGAGGACGAAATCTTCTTCTTCCTTGAGGGCGAGATCAAGCACGCGGACCTTCGAGCCAAAGACGACGCGGTCGGTCGGCAAGGTTGATTTGTCGACGATCATGCCGCGACCGAGTTTGTCTTGAAGGTCATTGATTCGGGCCTGGAGCATCCCCTGGGCCTCTCGGGCCGCGTCGTACTCGGCGTTCTCCGAAAGGTCGCCAAAGGCGCGTGCCTCGGCGATCTGTTCGGCGATCCGGGCCATGTCTTCATTCTTCATCTGGTCGAGTTGGGCCTTGAGCTTCTCATAGCCTTCTTTCGACATCGGGATGCGGTCGTTATTCATGGGCATAGACATGCCGGGCAGCTCCCTCTTCAAACTCGTTTGATAGGCGTCGTCGCGCGTTGACAAACACCTCAGCATCAAAAGAAAATGCCGGTGAGCGCTTGAAACTCGCGGACGAGCGTTCGAATCTTGTTGTGATACCGGCATAAGCAAAGACCGCGACTCGGGGTTTGCGGCCCCGAGTCGCGGATGACGTTATCAAGCCTAGTCTCCCCGGCCAGCCGACGCAAGCCCAAGGCGACCCTTGGCCAGGATCATTCATTCATGACGCAAGGCGTCGATCGGGTCCATCAAGGCGGCCCGGCGCGCCGGGTAGAGGCCGAAGAGCACGCCGACGGCGACCGAGATGCCGAACGAGAGGATCACCGAACTCCAGGTCACCACAGCCTTCATTGAGGCGAAGTAGACGATGGCGAATGGAATCGTCACCCCCAGGGTAACACCGAGCAGGCCGCCGACCCCTGAGAGCACGACGCTCTCGATCAGGAATTGCTGGGTGATGTCGCGTCGTTTGGCACCCAGGGCGCGGCGGATGCCGATCTCCCTGGTGCGCTCGGTCACGGTGGCCAGCATGATGTTCATGATGCCGATGCCGCCGACCAAAAGCGAGATCGAGGCGATGGTCCCCAACACGATCGACCACTGTCTCGCCGTCTTCTGGGCTTCCAGGAGAAGTTCGTAAGGGACGATCAGGTCAACGTCCTTCTTGGGGTGGTGCGGTTCGACGGCCGCCTTGAGGATCGGCGCGGTGGGCCTGACCTGGCTGATGTCGCCGACCTGGACGGTGATTTGCGAAAGCTGGGTTTCCTCGACCGACATGGTGCCCGACCGCCGCTCGATCAGGCGGTCGCCGAACCGGAGCCGGCAGGTATTCAAAGGGATATACACGTCCTTATTGAAGTCCTGTGCCGCCAGGCTGCCGCCGATCCCTGCCGATTGCGCCCGTTCCCTGGTCACGCCGATCACGGTGTAATAGTCGGAGCCGAGTTTGACCGTGTCGCCGACCGGATCT
>JBDTIR010000361.1:0-4592 GCA_039936275.1 Isosphaeraceae bacterium
GAACGCGACCAGGACGTTCCCGACGAGCCTGAACGGCCCGTCCAGGAGCCTGTCACACCGCCTTCGACTCGCCCCAATGGTCCGGAACCGGCCCGATCCATCAATGACGCGGTCCCGATCCGGACCACGGCGGAACTGATCGACGCCCTCCGCCGTCCGACGACCAAAGGGGGCACGATCCGCCTGGCGGCCGACGCCGACCTGATCCTGCCCCCTTGCGAGGTTCCCGGCCTGGGAAGCTGGATCATCCAGGCCGATTCCGAGAAGGACCGCACCCGCCCCAAGATCCGGTTTCGTCCGGGCGACGATTTGACCACGGCCTCGGGACGGACGGCCCTGTTCCGGCTCCGCGCCGGATCGCTCGAACTGCGGGGGATCGACATCGTCTTGCCAGAGGATGAGGCCCCGCCTCGTGGCCGTTGGGCCGCCTTCGCCGTCTGGGCAGGCGCCGACCTGAACCTGACCCGCTGCACCGTGACCGTCGAAGGGGACCAGGCCCAATCGGCCTTGGTCATCGTCCAGGCTGACGACGATGAGATCGAGAGCGGTCTGGCCCACCCCGACTCAGCCGCCGCGTTGGTCCGCGCCACTGATTGCCTGCTCCGCGCCGGCGGCGATCTGGTGGACGTAGCCGCCGGCCGCAGACTCGATCTGGAACTGGAGAACACGGTGATTGCCACCGGCGGCAGCCTGGTTCACGGCCACGGCCTGGCGCGCGGGCAGGTGGCCGAACTGCTCAAGCTCGTCATGCGCCGGGTCTCGGCGCGCAACGGCGGCGGCCTGGTTCGTCTGGAGAGCGAACCCGGCGAGCCCGAACTGCCGATGGCCGACGTGGTCGCCCGCGAGTCGATCGTGGCGACCACCCCCGACGGCGGCCCCTTGTTCCTGGTCGATGAACAAGAGAGCAACGACCCGCCACGCGACCGGGTCCGCTGGCAAGGACACGGCGTCACCTATCACCGGATCAGCACCTATCGGCTCGACCAGAGCGCCCAACCAGGTTCGATGCCCGCCAGGTTCGATCGTCCCGCCTGGGAAGTCGCCGTCGGCCCTCGCGAGGTAGACCCGGTCCACAACGACGCCCGGTTCCTCGACGAGTGGAACCCCGCCCGATCGATCTGGAGCCTCTCGGCCGAGGACGTTCGTCTCGCGGCCGACAGCCCCGCCTCCGGCCCCGACCTGACCTTGATTCCTGAGCCGCCTCGCCCGGAATGAGCCGTCACCAGTTCTCGATCAGCTTGGTTTGGAATTTGTTGATATAAATTACATGTTCGTGTCGGAATGGAACGCCTGATCCGGCGGGCGGCGGCCCGGGAACGAGCCTGCCGGCAATCGCCGCGACCAGAAGGTCGAGACCGTCGCCCCGTTCGGCAGAGACGATCAAGGCTGACGCGGGATCGGGCTCCCAGGCCCTGGGAAGGTCGGCCTTGTTGACGACATGAAGCGCCTCGGGGTGTGTGTCGATCAGGGCGAGATCGAACGAAGTCAATGGTTCGGAGCCGTCGAGGATCAGGAGCACGAGATCGGCCTCGGCCTGCCGGGCGCGGGCCAGGGCGATGCCGGCGGTCTCGACGTCGTCGGCTGTTGTCCGTAGACCCGCCGTGTCGGCCAGTTCGACCGGCCAGCCATCGAATGCTGTGCGGACAGTGACAACGTCGCGGGTTGTGCCGGGGGTTGCCGTCACGATGGCCCGGTCGAACCCGGCCAGGGCGTTCAGGAGCCGGCTCTTACCCACGTTCGGCCGACCGGCCAGAACCACTCGCCATCCTTTGATCAAGTGACAACCGACCTTCGATCGACGGACCAATTCATCGAGAAGTTCGATCGCCCCGATGGGATTATTGGCGGCCAGAGCTGCCGCGCGGTGGAGATCGGCATCCAAAGCGCCTTGCATCTGGTCCATGAGGATTTCGGCTGCGCGAACCGTCGGGGCCTCGGCCAGATCAACCCGGGCCTGGGCGGCGATTGGCGAGGGGCTGGCCGATTCGACCCAACGGCCGGGCTCGACCACCTTGGCCCCAGCGTCGGTCAGGGCCTCAACGACCAACGCCAGGGGGACGGGGCCGCCGTGGCACTGGATCTCGACCTCGAACGGCTCGAAGCCCAGAACCACGGCCACGACCTCATCGCCCAGACCGGCCCCCATCCGGCCGACCCTGGGCCGGTTGGCAGGCGTTTTGGCCAAGCGAGCCCCTTGATTCGGGCGGAAAGCCGCATCGGCCACGGCCAGGGCGTCCGGTCCCCAGACCCGGACCACAGCGACCGCGCCCCGGCCTTGGGGAGTCAGAATCGCCAAAAAGGCCAGGCTCATGAGACCGGACTCTCGTTAAAGAAGGCCGCGCGAGCCAGGCCCAAGAGGACCAGATCAGGGACCACCCTGGACCCCGGCCAGTCGATCCAGGGGGCCAGTCGGGCGGCGTCGCCGCCGGTCCAGTCCACCCAAGGGAGCGGAGATAGTCCCTCGGCCTGACGGTTGAGGAGTTCGCGAACCGCGCCGACGGACCCCCAGAAGAGGCCGGCGGCCAGAGCCGCCTCGGTCCCGCGTCCCCAAGGGGTTGGGGCCTCGGGAACGTTAATTTGGGGAAGCTGGGCGGTCAATTGATGCAGTGCGCGTGCCGAGAGGCCCAGGCCAGGGGCGATCGCCCCGCCTTGCCAGACTCCGTCGGCCGAGATCCGTTCCACCGTGATCGCCGTGCCGCACGAGACGACCAGCCCGGGGCGATCCGGAGCATGAAACTCCTTGGCCGCCAGGACCGCCAATGCACGATCCGCGCCGCCGGTCTCAGGGCCTTCGACGTCGTGGTTGATCGGCACCTCGGCCGCCGAGCGATACCAACGGATCGTCGAGACCCTTTGATCCGAGAGGAACCGAGCCAGGCGATCGGCTACCGGGGGGTTGACCGTGCTGATCGCCCAGACATCCTGGCTGCTCAGGGCGCAGTCGCCGAAGGCAACCGCCCAGGCGTCAGGATCATCGACCGGCAAGGCGATCGACCCGGTCAAGAACCCGTCCAGCCCGACCAAGGCCCACTTGAGCCGCGAGTTACCCAGGTCGGCGACGATCCGGCGACGATTGGCCACAAGTCAATTCGCTATAATATGTTTATGTGAATAGGCGACGTGGTTCGCGCGGCTTACCTTATAAGGCGGCGGCGAGGCTCCGGGGTTGTTCTTCCTCGGTCGGGAGCGAGTCGAGCATCTCGGCGATGCGGTGGATCAAGGGCGGGATACCCTGGCCGGTGACGGCGGAGATGGTCAAGACCTCTCGGCCAAGTTCGCGCTGGATCCGGTCTTGGACGTCGGCCGCGCCGGTCAGATCAAGCTTGGTGACGACCAGGAGTTCTGGGCGAGCGGCGAGGGCGGGGCTGTAGGCTTCGAGCTCACCGCGAATGGTCCGGTAGTTGGCCAAGGGGTCGGAGCCGTCGGTTGGCAGGGCGTCAACCAGGTGGACCAAAAGGCGGGTCCGTTCGACGTGTCTGAGAAATTCGTGGCCCAGGCCGTGCCCCTCGTGCGCTCCTTCGATCAGGCCGGGTATGTCGGCGACGACGAAGGCTTTCTCCCGATCGATGCTGACGGTGCCGAGGTTGGGATACTTGGTAGTGAACGGGTAATCAGCGATTTCGGGATGGGCGCGTGAGATCCTTGAGAGCAGGGTCGATTTGCCCGCGTTGGGCAGACCGACCAGGCCGACGTCGGCGATCACCTTCAGTTCGAGGATGACCGACCGCTCCTCCCCTGCTTGGCCGTCTTCCGCCTGCCTGGGGGTGCGGTTGGTGGCCGACTTGAACGAGGCATTGCCGCGCCCGCCTCGGCCCCCTTGGGCCGCGATCACCTGCTCGCCTGGTTCTTTCAGGTCGCGAAGGATGTTCCCTCGGGCGCGGTCGCGCACGATCGTGCCGGGCGGGACGGTGATGATGGCGTCCAGCGCGCTTCGGCCGGTGCGGCCTGACGGTCCGCCGTGGTCGCCCCGATCCCCCTTCCAGTGCCGCTGGTGCGACAGGTGGGCCAGGTTCGTCAACCCTTCGCCCACCCTGACAATCACTGAGCCGCCGTCGCCGCCGTCGCCACCGTTGGGTCCGCCGCGCGGTACGTACTTCTCCTTACGGAAGCTGACGATGCCGTTGCCGCCGTCGCCGCCGATGACCTTGATCGTGACCCGATCGACGAACATACGTTCCTCACTTCTTCGATTGGCGGAATTCGGATCGTGGGGTACGGACGGAAAGACCTTCGCATCCGAAATCCGCGAGCCGAATTCCGCAATCGAGGCGATCCGCGCTACTTAAGCCTGGGCGAGCGGCTCGACGTTGATCCGGCGACCCCCTTGGTCAAACTTGACGGTGCCTTCGATCATCGAAAAGATCGTCCAGTCGTTGCCGACGCCGACGTTCTTGCCGGGGTGCCACTTGGTGCCGTGCTGCCGGCAGATGATGGCGCCGGGCTTGGCGTACTGCCCGCCGAAGAGCTTGATGCCGAGATATTGCGGATTCGAGTCGCGCCCGTTGCGGCTCGACCCCTGCCCCTTCTTGTGCGCCATGGCCCGTCCGTCCCCTGCTTCGCGTCGACGAATTTCCGCCCAATCGCAACAGTCC
>JBDTIR010000362.1:0-9489 GCA_039936275.1 Isosphaeraceae bacterium
TGAAAGGGGTCTTCGAGCCGATGTCGTGCGGCATCGGCGGCGACCTGTTCGCGATCGCCTGGGACGCCAAGACCAAGACGCTCCACGGCCTCAACGTCAGCGGTCGCGCACCTTTATGCCGCCACGACCGACGTTTTCAAGGGCAGGGGGCTTGACGCCATTCCAACCACGGGCCCGTTGAGCTGGTCGGTCCCTGGCTGCGTTGACGGCTGGGAAACCCTGCGGGCCAAGTTCGGCTCGATGACGATGGCGCAAATCCTCGCCCCGGCGATCGCTTACGCCGAGGACGGGTTCCCCGTCAGTGAGGTCATCGCCCAGTCCTGGCGAAGCTCGACCTCCAATCTCGCCGCCTGCTTCCTGCCTGGAGGCAAATCGCCAGGGATCGGCGCGGTCTTCAAGAACCCAGACCTCGCCAGGAAATCTGGCCACATTCCCAACCCGATCCTTGGCAAAAATATTTGCCCTGCGCGACTCCTGAAGGCGTATGATGAACTATTGAGCCGCCCTTGAACGTAGTCGGCCCCTTTGGGACCGGAACCAGCATTGGTCTGTTGCGCCTTCTTGCTCCCGGCACGGGCGCACCTGGAGATACTCCTTTTTCTTGAGGGAGATTTGAGTCGATGTCGCGGAATCCATGCCCTCGAAGCTTCGCGGTCGCTGTCGCGCTGGCCGCCTTGACGGTCGGGATCAATTCCCGGGCAGACGAATCGGTCTCCGTTGGCCGTCTGCAAGGTGCCGGCGGCAAGTCGATCCCGCTCGACGCCCCCAAAGGCGGGGCGACCGCCCTGGTTTTCCTCTCGACCGAATGCCCGATCTCCAACGGCTACAGCCCGACGCTCAACGCTCTGGCCAAGGAATTTCCCAAAGCCGCGCTGAATCTGGTCGGCGTCTGCGTCGATCCTGACCTGACGGACGACGATGTTGCCAAGCACGCCAAGGAATATGAGTTGACCTTCCCCGTCGGCCGCGACCGGCGAGGAACGCTCGCCGCCAAGCTGGGAGCGACCGTGACCCCCGAAGCCGTCGTGCTCGACGACCAGGGGAAGATTCGCTACCGAGGTCGGATCGACGACCAGTACGCCGCTCGCCAGAAGCGCAATCAGAACCCGAGAACTCAGGAACTGCGTGACGCGATCGCCGCCGTGACGACCGGCCGTGAGGTCAAGATCCCCCGCACCGAGGCCGTCGGTTGTCCCTTGCCCGAAGTCGACCAGGCCGCCGTCGCGCCGACCTACTCTGACGACGTCGCTCCGATCCTGGCCAAAAATTGCCAGGAATGCCACCGTCCGGGACAGGTCGGCCCGTTCTCTCTGGCGACTTACAACCAGGCCCGCAAGCGCGCAACCGATATCGCCGCCGTGGCCGAAGCACGCACCATGCCTCCCTGGAAGCCCGACCCTCACTTCGGACCTAAGTTCAAGAATAGTAAAGCGTTGAGTGACGCTGATCTCGCCACTCTGACCGCCTGGGTCGAAGCTGGCGCTCCCGAGGGCGAACCGATCGCCCAGCCTGAAACCTTGGCTGCCTCCACCGCCGACGAGTGGACCCTCGGCACCCCCGACCTGATTATCGAGCCGTCCGAGGCCTTCTCGATCCCCGCGTCTGGCCCCGACGTCTACCGATGTTTCGTGATCCCGACCGACTTGCCCGACGATCACTACGTCACCGCGATCGAGTACAAGCCGGGCAACCGCAGGGTGGTCCACCACGTTCTTTCTTACATCGACCTCTCCGGCAAGGCCCGCGAGCGCGACGCCGCTGACGACGGCCCCGGATACGCCTGCTTCTCCGGCCCCTTGGTCGAGATTTCTGGCGATCTCGGCGGCTGGGCACCAGGCAACGACCCCAGTCGCCTGCCTGATGGGATCGGCCGCAAGCTGCCCAGCAAGGCCGACGTTGTGATGCAGGTCCACTATCACCCCAGCGGCAAGGCCGAGACCGACCGCACCCGGATCGGCCTCTACTTCTCCAAGACCAAGATCAAGCAGACGTTCCACTGGAGCTTCGTCATTGGCGTCAACCCTGAGGCTCTCAAGGACGGTCGCTTCATGCGCGACGGCCACCCTGCCTTGACCATCCCCGCGGGGGCCTCGAACCAGGAAGCCGTTGGCCGCTGGGTTACACCGACGGACGTTTTGGTCCACGCCGTCACGCCGCACATGCACCTGATCGGCAAGGACATGACGATCGTCGCCGAACGTCCAGACGGCAAGAAACTCCCCTTGATCAAGATTCCCGACTGGGACTTCGGCTGGCAGAACACGTACTACTTCGCCGAGCCAGTCACCTTGCCCACGGGGACGAAAGTCTCACTCATCGCCCACTTTGACAACTCGGCCGACAATCCCAACAACCCCAACACGCCTCCAAAAACCATCTCTTGGGGTGAAGACACCACCGACGAGATGTGCATCGGGTTCTTCGGCATCACCAAGGCCGGCCAGGACCTCACGCGCGGCGACGCCGACGACTTGCGCCAGATCCTTGAAGCACAACGCAGCCAGTATCAAAAGTCCAAGCCGGCGAAGGCCGATTGAAGCTCAGTCCAGCGAGAGGTTTCTTGATGTAGGGCGGCCGAGACGACCGCCCTACAGTCTCGCCCTCTTTTATCCGATTCTGATATTCCGGTTCGCCATTAAGCCGCCTTGCATTTTCTGTAAGCGCTCGGCAGATGTTGCGCGTGTCAAAATTCGAAGGGAATCGCTCAAGGCTGCCAGGACACCCCGAACCATCAATTTTGGCCGTAGATTACCTTTCCAAACAGCGGTCCTTACCCAGATTCGCGCACCATCCAGCGAGCGCTAGGGATTATTTTCAGAGGAACGACCATGCCGCTGCGCGGCCCTTTGACCGACGAAAATGATGGCGTGCAATCACGAAAGCCCATCGCCGGCACAGTCCGGACAATTTGCCCAATCTGCCATTATTTCCGCCATTTTCTGAGAAACCTACCTGTCATTTTGTCAGTCGTGATGGCTTCACGGCTCACCCCGAAGAAGATCCTCGCTCACGCGTCGGGTTTCGATACCGGAAGCGTGAGCGAGGGGCCCCTATCTTCCAGGATCGAAACCCGATGCGTGAGCGAGGCCCCTTTCTGCCCGCGGGGCCGAACGAACTACCATGCTGCTGCGCGGTACTTTGACCGATGGAAATGATGGCGTGCAATCATGAAAGCCCGCTGCCGGCACAGTCTAGTTCGTTTACCCAATCCGCCATCCGTTTCCACCATTTTCAGAGGAACCCGACTGCCAATTTGGCAGTTGCCGCGTTTGAAAGAGCATGGTTGTCCGGAGCACGCTGTTCCCTCATTATAGTGGTCGCTTGTCGTCGTTGAACTGAGCCCGGGAGAATCGAGGGAACGCACGCGGGCGGAACGGTTTCCCGCTCAAGGGTCTTGACCTGCCCTGACCGCCGGGTTCAAGATGGGAGCATCTGTCCCACCCCGTTCTCGCCTCCGCAGCGAACCCAAAAGAGGAGCCGACCCGCCATGACCCCGATCGACCGCCGCCACTTTCTGCGTCACTCGGCCGCGATGGCCGCTGGTATCTCCGCCCTGGGGGCTTCGGCCGACGCGGCCGACGAGGTGAAGCCTTCCGGCAAGGTTGGACCGAACGATACCCTTCGCGTGGCCGTCATCGGCGTTCGGGGCCGAGGCATGGACCACGTCTCCGGCTTGAGTAGCCAGCCAAGCGTCCGGATCACCACCATCTGCGACGCCGACAAGAACGTCATCGGCAAGGCGATGACGACCGTCGAGAAGAAGTACGGCAAGGCCCCCAAGTACGTCCAGGACCTTCGCAAGGTCTTCGACGATCCCGAGATCGACGCCGTCTCGATCGCCACGCCCAACCACTGGCACGCCTTGGCGACCATCTGGGCCTGCCAGGCTGGCAAGGACGTCTACGTCGAGAAGCCGGTCAGCCACAACGTCAGTGAAGGCAGGCGCATGGTCGAGGCGGCCCGCAAGTACGGCCGGATCGTCCAGACCGGTACCCAGTGCCGCAGCCACAAGGGGATGCAAGACGCCGTTGAGTTCCTGCGCAGTGGGAAGCTCGGCAAGGTCTACATGGCCAAGGGGCTCTGCTACAAGTGGCGGCCCTCGATCGGCGAGCAGCCCGATTCCGAAGCCCCGGCCGGCCTTGACTACAACCTCTGGACCGGCCCTGCGGAACTGAAACCTTACAACGCCAACCGGCTCCATTACAACTGGCACTGGTTCTGGAACACAGGCAACGGCGACCTCGGCAATCAGGGCATCCACCAGATGGACATCGCCCGCTGGGGCCTGGGCAAGACCGAGTTCCCCAAGACCGTTCAGACCAGCGGCGGCCGGCTCGGCTACAAGGACCAGGCGGAGACGCCCAACACCGAACTCGTGGCGATGGAGTTTGACGACTGCTTGCTCCAATTCGAGGTTCGCGGCCTGCCCACCAACGACGAGGCCGGCGCCCGGGTCGGCGTGCTCTTCTTCGGCACCGAAGGCGTGCTGTCAATCACCAGTTACAACGACTGGCAGGTCTACCTCGGCCAGAAGCAAGAGAAGGGCCCGGGCGGCAAAGGCGGCGGCGACCACTACGCCAACTTCGTCGCGGCCGTCAAGGCGCGCGACCCCAAGATCCTGGCGGCCGACATCGAACAAGGCCACCTCTCCAGCGCCTATTGCCACCTGGGCAACATCGCCTACCGACTCGGCCGCAAGCTCCAGATCAACCCCTCGTCCGAGTCGTTCATCAACGACGCCGAGGCCGACGCCATGCTGACCCGTGAGTACCGCGCCCCGTTCATTGTGCCCAAGCACGTCTGAACCAACCAGGAATGTCGAAACCCATGCCGGGGCGCGACCTACGCCGCGCCCCGGTCTTGCCGACTTCCCGGTGACCTTGCCGTCCTCGCTGTCACGAACGCGGGCCGGTTCTCGTATCGAGAGTGAGCGATTTGTTGATCTCTCACGACATACGAGGTCTCCCCCCATGCCTTACGATCGAGCCAAGGCCGTCCAGCACGCGCACGACCACTGGAACAGCCCTTGCAACGATGGGATTTTCTGGCTGAGCAACGATTCGGTGAACGTCGAAGCCAAGCGCAAGGAGTTGCACGCCCCCGCCAAGGACAGTTGGGTGTTGCGATTCGTGCCCGATGGCAAGGGCGGCGAGGAGGCGGTGTTCCTGCGCCCGAAACATCCGGGAGGCGTGCCGATTCCCAAGCTCGCCGGCACCTGGGAACGGAAGCTAATCCAGCCCTGGGAAGGACTGGCCGACTGCGCGCATTATCTGTCGGAATGCCTTCGGGCCGGCGGTCTGACGACGGTGAATGAGCGGGGCGTCAAGTCGCTCGTTAACACGCTTCGAGCCCGCTCCGACACCAAGACCCTCGCCGACGTCGTGCCTCAAGACAACGCCCAGCACGTGATTGATTCCGGCATCTTCAAGCCGGGCGACATGATCGGCTACTTCAACATCAGCGCCACGGGCGACTACGGCGGCAAGCAAGACTACACCCACAGCACGATGTACGTCGGCAAAGACCCGGCCAAGAATAAAGGCCGTGTGACCTGTCATACCAAGTCCAGGTTCATGGACTTGTATAATGATGACGAGTGGTTTCTTGCTTCTGGAGATTATAAATATACGCTTATTCATATCTCCGCCGACGACACTCCGCCCACCAAGGCCACGCAGGACCGGATCGAGGGCTGGTGGACGGTCGAGTACGCCGGTCAGAAAGAGTTCTATCGCTTCACCAGGCAAGGCACGGTCAAGTTCACGATGCACCAGCCGAAGACGAACACCTCGACCGTACAGACCGAGATCTCCAGCGGCTACTGGTTCGAGTCGGGAAGTCGCGTGATCGTGTTCTGGCAAAAATGGGGTGTGGTGGACCTCTTTGACCTCAGTAGGGTCGGTACCAAGGTCCCCTTCAGCGAGGATGGCGTGACCGGCTCGGCAACTCGGCTTTTCTGAACCGGAGCGTGGCCGAGGCAACGCCAGGGTTGGTTCCCAAGACCGCCCCCCTTCGACGCCGACTTACAACGTCGAAGGGGCGGTCAGGTGTTGTCCTTGATCGTTTGAGAAGGGCCGTTGGTCTTTACCGCGTCGATGACGGCGTCTCGCTCCTGGATTGTTGCGTGCATCGTGCTCGTGCCGATGACTTGATGGTTGGCCGCCTTCAAGTTAAAGAAGTACTTGCCATTGGATGATTTTTTTCGCTCGTAACGGTCGTCCATCGGGCTGTTGGTTTGCACCGAGGCGATCCCGTTTTCAGCGGAATTCTTGGCCTTGTAGAGTTCGCTGGTGATCAAGATGGCGTCGTCCTCGGATTTGAGGACGAACCGAAACTGACCGTCGCTGCTGTTGCTGAGTTCGAACCAACCGGCCATTTTTGGGCTCCTTTTGGGAGTGCGAGCAGGAGGTGTTTCGATTATTCGTCAGAAAATCCGATGACTCCTTTGGCGATGTCGCCGAGACTTTGAGTGACGGATCCACTGCTTCCGGTATCTGATCCGCTCACGAACGTGTCAATCTGGCCGGCGATCGGCTCGGGTAGCTTCGTTTTGAGGAAGCCCAGCACGGTCTCGGCGGCCGACCGTGCCTGCTCAGGCGAGAGGCCAGTCTTCTGGACAACCAAGGTAACGAGTTCGTCCATGGCGGCACGCTCCAAGGAGTCGAGAACAACGGTTTAAACGATCAAAATCCAACGGACAAATTCGCCCTCGATTCGGTGGGCAAGGCGATCGAGCTTGTCGAGAGCGTTGGTACGTTGTGACCCTGACCAACGTCACTCTTTCTTTTGGAACAGGTCCGGATCAACTTTGCAAGCAAAACCCGGTCTAATTCGTTCCGAGCGGGTTTTCGCCACGACATCGGCGTTCCCAATTCGTTAGGATCTCCGTGAGTTGGACCTTTCCGGTCGCCTGGAGCGCAAGTTAGACTGGACGTTCGCAGTCCTGTCGGCCGCTCTTGTGAGGTCCACCAAGGTGAATGTGCGCGTGCGGATTGGCTTGCTCTGGCTGCTGGCCCTGACGTTGCCTTGGCCGGCAAGGGCGCAGGTGATCGACCCGGCGTCGGGATTGCCGGACGAAGAGAAGGTCCAGTCTCCCGCGGCGCAGAGGTTCCGAGAATTAACCGGGGCCGAAGGCCTGGAGAAGCAGCA
This sequence comes from Isosphaeraceae bacterium, assembly GCA_039936275.1. GTDB lineage: Bacteria > Planctomycetota > Planctomycetia > Isosphaerales > Isosphaeraceae > JBDTIR01. The sequence continues at coordinate 7,150 of JBDTIR010000362.1, forward strand.
GGACCGAGAGAAGACCAAGCCGCCGTTTGAGTTCTTTCGGTCACAGATTGCGCCGTTTGACGTCTTACCCTATGTCAAACCTGGTCACTGGAACACGCTCAGTCTGGAGTTGAGGGCGAACCACGCGGATTTTGTCGGCCTGCTGCAATCCTCTCCGGTCTTGCTCAACGACCGCTCGCACGCGGTCGTCTACCGACGTGACGCGCGCCTGGCCAAAGGGCAAGATTCCAGGCTCAGTCAGCAGATGATGCTGCCGCAACCGGCCAAGGAAATGGTCCTGGAACTGACCAAGCCCGGCGCGATCCGCGCCGAAGGGGCCTGGGAGGCCAGTCTCTTAAGGCTCGAGCCGCATCAGATGCTCATCGCCGTGCTCGCCAATGATCCAAGTGTCTATGCGTCTTGGACGCGGCTCAACGCCCTGATACCCAGTTCCGGCGACAAGGACCTGATGGCCATCGACAAGCAGCGCTACTATCGGCTTGTCTTGCCGCAGAAGCCGGAGAAGCCGGCGCTCTCGCCCCACCCGTTAACCTGGACGACCATCAGCCACCTGGTCTGGGACGGGCAAGAGCCCGAGACCCTGGGGATCGGCCAGCAAGGGGCTCTGATCGACTGGTTGCACTGGGGCGGCCAGCTTGTCGTGATGGCCGCGGGGCCCGGGGTCGCCTCGCTTCAGGACAGTTTCCTAGGCCCGTATTTGCCGGCGACGCTCTCGGGTTCGAACGCCGCGCTTCGGACCCCGGACCTGTCGGCGTTGAGCGTCGAATACCTACCGCCGGTCTGGCCCGGGGTCTGGGAAGAATCGAACGACTTCAATCCGATGGCCGGCCGTCCTCCTCGCTACGCGGTGCCAGCGCCGATCGCCCCGGCCGCGACCAGGCCCGTCCTCTTCGTCGGCCTTAAACCGAAGCCCGGGGCGACGCCGCTGGCCTTGCCCGGTTCGAAATCAAGGCTGATGGGCGTGGAATGTCGGGTCGGCCGTGGTCGAGTCTTGATGCTCGCCTTCAACCCGCTCGATCCGGCCTTCGCCGCCGACGCCTGGCCGGGGATGGATACGTTCGTGCGCCGGGTGGTCTTGCGACGGTCGGAAGAGGTACTAGGCTCCGGGGCCGACAAGCGGTTCCAGTACGCTGCTCTGGGCGGGCCAGACCTGACCTGGGTCCGCTACCTCGCTCGCGACCTGGGCGTCGGTCAGAGCGCCACCAGCGCAGCCCCCTCGGGCGACCTGGCCTTGCCGACAACGCCGGTCGCCGCCTGGAACGATACGGCCTCGGAACTGCCGATGAAGGCGCGAGAGGCCCTCGGGGTCGCCTCGGGGATCTCGATCCCGGCTGCCTCGTTCGTGCTCAAGGTGATGCTGGCTTACCTGATCGCCCTGGTCCCATTGAACTGGCTGATCTGCCGGTTCGTGCTTGGCAAGAAGGAATGGGCCTGGGCCCTGGTGCCCGTTTTGGCTTTGGGGTTCGCCGTGGTGGTCGAACGGGCCGCCGCCTATGACCTCGGGTTTGACTCGGCCTGCGATGAGATTGATCTCCTGGAAGTGCAAGGGGGGTATAGTCGAGCGCACCTGAGCCGATTCGCAGCGATCTACTCAACCGGGCGCGACCGCTACTCGATCGCCTACCCGGACGACCCCAGCGCCCTGGCCCTGCCGCTGAACATGGAACGCCAACTGCGCGGTGAGGAGGCGGCGCAGTCGGTCTGGCAGTCCTCCCCCGAGCCCGCCTTGGTTGATCTGCTGGTTCAACCCCGCAGCCTGATGATGTATCGCGCCGAAGCCATGGTTGATCTGGGCGGCGTCATCACCCTCCAGACCGGGGAAAACGGGGTCCGCCAGGTCGTCAACCAGACCCCCTTGGAACTCCGAGACGCCGTACTGATCGATCTGGACGAAGACCGCCAGACCCCCTTGGGGACCATCCTTCCCGGGGCCTCGGCTGGCGAAGACCGCGCGGGCAACCTTTCGGCTGAATCCGCCGAACCGGGGATCGACTGGGTCGAAATGGAGCCCTTCCTGAAGCGACTGCGAACCTACCGGTTCGGCCGCCCTGAGGACGCCGGTGAGATTCGCCTCGTCGCCTGGGCCGCCAAGGAACACCCGGGGCAGTCAATCACGCCCAAGGTGGACCGGCATCGCGGCTTTCGCCTGGTCGTCGTTCACCTGCGCCACGGCGCTCCGCCGAACCCAGCCGCCGCTCCTTATTATTCACGAGGCGGCCCGCTCTTCGCCACGGACCTTCGCCGTGAGTCGTATGATGATCACGATTTCGACGCCGAGGCGCCGGGGTCGCCCGAGGCCCCTCAACGACCGGCCATGCCTGTCCCTCGTCCGTATCGCCC